>JBDTFL010000184.1:0-5462 GCA_039937955.1 Polyangiaceae bacterium
GCACGTGAATGTGATTTCGGCGGCGACGGCGGTGAATTTTGCGCAGGTCACTCGACGTGCGTGGCGTCGAGCGGCGCACCGCACTCGGTGTGCATCGCGCAGGCCTACTCGGGCAGCGTTCCGCCGACGTGTATTTCGTCGTGTCCGACGGGCTTCAGGTCTTCCTGCACGGCGTTGGCGGACACCGCAACCGACACACGCGATTGCAGCGCGTGCAACTGCGCTTGGAACAACAACGGTTGCTCGTCACCGACGGTAACGCTCTCGGGTGCCGGAAATTGCAGCGGATCGACGACCGCCATCTCACCGGACACCTGCGCGACGACGGCCATCCCGACCATCGGAGGAATGTCGCTTACTGGAACGGCCGCGACGCCGCTCTGCACGAAGACCACCGACACCTCGGCAACCGGTGCGATGACGACTACCGGTGCGCGCGTCGTCTGCTGCGCGAATTAAATCGTTTCATCGATCCGGTCCGGGAGGCGCTTCGGGTTGAACGATGCGAGCGTCCAAATGCGTGTGACCGCATCGCGATCGATCGGTCCCAAAATGTGGGGCATGGGTCCGCGTGGCGTCGTTGCGATCTCGATCTTCGCGGTTAGCCGGCGCGGATCAATCGCCAAGATCTCGAGCTTCGTCTCGGCCGAAAAATAGAGCGATGCACTCTCGAGAACCGAGTCGCGAAACGATGCGTGAATGAAATGTTCTTTCGCGAACGAGTCGGGTGCGTACGGCCATGTGTCGTCGGTCGTTCGGATTCTCACGTGATAGAGCCAGCGCACCGCGCCAGTGTAGCGCGGTCGTCGTGGGGCCCTCACCCCCGAAAAACGGGTGGCCAATCGATCATCGGGGTGGTGATTCGGTAAACCAGGCTAAGGCCACCAAAGCCCTATTTTTTTCGGCGATTTCGACGTAGGGAATGATGACGCCATGCGGCGCGCAAGTTGCTCAGGGCCGGACACGATGACGAATTCGTCTCTCACCTTTCTTCAGTCGAAACGCTCGCTTCTCGGCGCCGCGCTTCTGCTCGCGGCTCTCGTCCCGGCCTGCGCAGTCGACGCCAGCTCGGATGACGACACTACGTCGGCTGACGTGAAGCGAACGCCGACCACCGTTCAAATGAACGACGTATCGATCCTCTATCCGCTCGCAACGAGCGCGAGTGACATCGACAACTATCTGTCTCCGACCTCCAAGGGCGCGGGCGGGCAAATGTTGCCGTCGAAAATCTTCGACGCGATCGCGACGCAGGTTCAGGGCATCGACGGTGCGCCTCAGATCGACGATCTTCACGTCATCGCGGCTCGCCTCGATCCTTGCTTCGCGCAGATTGGCCCAGTGACGGATCCGTCGTCGTGCTCGCACATGATTCGCCTCGTGTATCAGAGCGTGATGGCTGGAACCACGAAGGGTGCGCCGGTGACGGTCGCCGACAGCGGCTTCCACGTCTTCTATTCGCTCACCGCCGATCAGTTCGACGCGGCTCTGAAAGAAATCGTGAATCTGCGCGTAGCGAACAGCGATGGAAAAGATCTCGGTGCGCTCACGGTGCATCCGATCATGAAGTCGCAAGGTCTGAGTGGCGCGTACGCGCAAGGCCTCAATGCCATCATCCAGAAATATGCAGGCGCCGGAAATATCATCAAAATTACCGGCTTTTTGGGAGTTTTCTCGCAACACACGAGTTGGAACTTCGCGGCGTCCGACGTGGCGAACGGCAAGCCGACCGTCGACAAAATCGCGTCGCTCGCCGACGACGCAGTCGAGCAAACCGTGAGCCTCGGAACGGCGCCGACCGACCTGATCCAGCTCGGATTTTTGCAAACCACGACCAACGACAACGTGCAGCCGCTGCTCACCGCAGTGGTGCAGGACGACACCGATGCGGTTCGCCAAGCGGCGTTCGACAGTGCGCTTAGAGTCGAAAATCCGAATTTCAATTCACCGAACACCATCGATTGCGCGAGCTGCCACACGGCAGAGATTGCGCGTCAGTTGATTGGTCAGGATTTTTTCAAGCTGTCGACGAGCGGCGACGCCAACGCATTCGTTTCGAATTCGAAATACGTGACGAAGACCGACACCACCACCAAGTATCTCGCGAAGCAGCCGAACGGCCTCGCCGTGAACCTTCATGCATTCAGCTACGACGGCACGGACCCCATGATCATCCTTCGCGTCATCAACGAGACCGCGGCGATCGTTGCAGCGCTGAACGGGCCGCCCACGAAGTAACCTTCTTCGACGCCCAGTCCGTTTTTTTACGGCGCAACCTTGACAGTAAGGACTGTCACACTCACAATTGATTCATCTTCAACGGTGACAACATTCCGTGTTGTCAATTCGGAGGTGAAATCATGGGGTTTCCTGCACGAAAGCTTTGGTCACAGGTCTCTGAGCAGGTCGCGGATGTCGCTGGGCTTGTCGCAACGCCGCTGAGCCCGACCCACTACTTGGAGCTCGTCCGCCCGCTGGCCTCCACCCGAACGCACTACGCGCGCGTCGAGTCGATTCGCTACGAGACGATGGACACGCGCACCCTCACGCTGCGGACCGGTCGTGGTTGGGTGAAACATCGGGCTGGTCAGTACGTGACCGTCGGCGTGCCGGTTAAAGGTCGCATTACGACGCGCACGTATTCGGTGAGCTCCGCGCCCGAGCGAGACGACGGCTGCATCACGATCACGGTGAAGCTCGTGCCGAACGGAAAAGCGTCGAGCGCGCTCTTTCGGGAAGTGAAGCCCGGTGACCATCTCGCGATTGGTCTCGCGAAGGGGGATTTCACCGTGCCCGAGACGCCGGTGGAGCCGCAGCTCTTCGTGACCGGAGGAAGTGGGATCACGCCGGTGATGAGCATGCTGCGCTCGTTCGCGATTCGAAATGAAATGCCGGACGTCGTGCACGTGCACTACGCGCCGACCGAACGCGACATCATTTTCGCCGACGAGCTCACGCGGATCGCCGCCGATCATCCGAGCTACCGGCCGATTTTTTTGACGACTCGCGAAGGTCGCTCAGGAAAATCGCATCGCTTCGACCGCGCATCGCTGCATCGCGAGGTTCCCGATTGGAGCAACCGCGAAACGTACGCATGTGGGCCCGCGACTTTGTTGGAAGCGATCGAGGCTTGTTTTACCGAACAGAACGCAACTGACCAACTGCACGTCGAGCGTTTTCGTCCGAAGCTCGCGAAGGTCGATCCCAATGCGCAAGGCGGGTTCGTTCGATTCGGGCTGAGCAAAAAAACGGTCGAAGCCAATGCGCAAACGTCGCTCCTCGAAGCAGCGGAACGAGTCGGCGTGGTCGCACCTCACGGTTGTCGAATCGGAATCTGTCACTCGTGTGACGTCATCATGAAGACTGGCTGCGTGCGCGACATGCGCACCGGCGAGATGATTTCAGAGGCAGGCGCGCGCGTTCAACTCTGTGTATGCGCAGCTGCCGGCGACGTCGAAGTGAACGTATGAAGGGAAATGAAATGAACCCCATTCAATTGAACGAAGAGCAGCTCGCGGAATTCGGCCGAGAGATCGACACCATTCAAAGTGACATCCGCGCAACGTTGGGCGAACGCGATCGAGCCTATATTTTACGGATGATCAAGACGCAGCGAATTGCGGCGCTCGCTGGTCGCGCGGCGATTTTCGCGAGCCTGCCGCTGCTGCCGACCGGCATTCCGTTCTTGGTCGTCTTCGGCGGTGGTGCGTTCACGCTCGGCATCGCGAAGATCTTGGAGAACATGGAGATCGGTCACAACGTGATCCACGGGCAATGGGATTGGATGAACGATCCGGCGATCCATTCGTCGACCTGGGAATGGGACACCGTCTGCCCAGCCGCGCAGTGGAAGCACTCGCACAACTTCGTTCATCACACGTGGACCAACGTGATGGGGAAGGATCACGATGTCGGCTACCAAATCATGCGTATATCGGACCGGCAGGAATGGACGCCGGCGTTCCTCTTTCAACCCATCTACAACGTCGCGCTCGCCGCGCTCTTTCAATGGGGTATCGCCGTTCACGACATCGACCTCGACGCGATCCGCTCGGGGAAAATGCGGGTTTCAGAGGCTGTGCCGCTCGTCAAAGAAATAGCGAAGAAGGCGGCGCGTCAGCTCGCCAAGGACTATTTGTTGTGGCCGCTCCTCGCCGGTCCGTTCTTCTTGTGGGTCGTCGGAGCCAATCTCATCGCGAATTTCATGCGCAATGTTTGGTCGTACGCGATCATTTTCTGCGGACATTTTCCGGACGGCGCACGAGTCTTCACTGAAAAGGAAGTCGAAGGCGAGACGCGTGGCGGCTGGTGTGCGCGACAGATTTTGGGATCCTGCAACATCAAAGGCGGCCCGCTCTTCCACATCATGAGCGGCAACTTGAGCTTCCAGATCGAGCACCATCTTTTCCCGGACTTGCCGAGCAATCGCTACGTGGAGGCAGCCCCGCGTGTGAAGGCGCTTTGCGAAAAATACGGCATCCCGTACAACTCGGGCTCGTTCTCACGTCAGCTCGGCACCACGCTTCGGACGATCTGTCGTCTCGCGTGGCCCTCCGCTTCGCGCCCCGATCAGGGAAGTGAGGTGACCGCATGACGCTGTCTATTCCGATGGCTATTCCGATTCCGATGACGCCCACCGACGCACCCGAAACCACCGGCTACACCATCGACGAGCTCGCCGCGAAGACGCGCGTGCCGAGTCGCACCATTCGGTTTTATCAATCGAAGGGAGCGCTGATGGGGCCTGAAATAAGGGGTCGCGTGGCATTTTATGGAGACGCGCACGTCGAGCGTTTGGAGCTGATCGCGAAGCTCCATGATCGCGGGCTGCGCATCGACGCCATCGGTGATCTCGTCAAACGCATCGATCGCGGTGAGGTGGATCTTGCGGAGTGGCTCGGCGTCGAAGCCGAAATGCAGACGCCTTGGGCGAGCGATCAGCCGCGCACCGTGAACGAAGACGAGCTCTATCAATTGGCGAACGCAAAGCGCCCTGGCCTGCTCGCTGATTTGGTGCGCGCGAAAATCGTCGAACGGACCGGCGACGTTTATCTCGTGAAGAGCCCGGCGTTGCTCGTCATGGCCATGAAGCTCGAAGCGGTGGGGATCGATCTCGACACCGCCGATGAAGCGTCCGCCATTTTACGAAAGCATTTGGGGCGTGCGGTTTCGGACTTGGTCTCGCTCTTTGTGTCACGCGTGAAAAATGGGTCGCTCGACGTTCGCGATTCCGGAAAATTCTTCGACGCGCTTCGTGGAGCTGGCACCGAAGCCGTCCGGCTGCTCTTCGCGCGCGCCATGGAAAAATCGCTGCGCGATCTGCTCGCGTCTGGAAAAATGGCTTCGCTCTCTGCCAAAGCCAAAGGCAAATCGAAACGCTGAACGAAGCTTATTTTACCGAAGTTTTAGCGGATTCTTTTTTTCGCCAATCCGCTGGAGTCGCGCCCGTCTTCGCGCGAAAT
>JBDTFL010000185.1:0-6578 GCA_039937955.1 Polyangiaceae bacterium
AGTAGACGGCGAAGGCCAAATCCGCGGTTGATTACGCACCAAAGGACCGAGCTTTAAAAAGGAAACGCGACAGCGAACATGGCGACGACGAAACGACCGACGAACAAGGGCCCCAAAGGCGGCTCGAAAAAAACCGGCAGCACCAGCGCACGCGAGCCGGCAGCAGGTCGCGGAAAAACCTCACGCGAAAGGCCGCGCATTCATTCGTCGCATGGCTCACGCGTCATTCCCGCACCGCGCGGAGAAGCGAGCATTGCCGCACGCAAAGACAAAGAACCAAAAGGCGCGAAGGACGCGAAAGGCCCTAAAAAAGCAGGTCGCGCGACCGATTCACCGAGCGTCGCCACCGACGACGCACGCGAGCTCGCCACGTGGATCGCGGTCGCCGCGCTCGACAAGAAGGCCGTTGGCCTCGAGATTTTGGATGTGGCCGGCAAGGTGGACTACGCGGATTTTCTAATCCTCATGACCGGTCGCAGCGATCGCCAAGTCGTCGCGCTGTCGCAAGGCATCGAAGACGCGCTGAAGAAAAAAAATCGCCGCCCGCTTTCGGTCGAAGGCCTACCGGTCGCGAGCTGGGTGCTCATGGATTACGGCGACGTGGTCGTGCACGTGTTCCAAGACGACGCACGCGGCCTCTACGATTTGGAAGGCCTGTGGATGGACGCACGTCGGCTCCCGGTGCCGCTCCCCGACGGCATCAGATAATTCGAAGACCAATCGTGCACTATAGTGCGCTAACCACACTTCGCGTGCAATATAATGCGCTATTGGTGTCCGGATCGGGTCAGAACAAATCGGTCTGCCCGCTCCGCCTCTTGCCATACTTTTCCGGCGCTTCGATCTTCGGAATTTTCGTGATGCCCGCGAGGTCGCGCCACGCGGGCACTTTCGCCAGATAGTCGTCGAGATCGAATTTGCTCGCGGTCGAGCGGCTCGTCATACACCTTATTTTCCCGAAGATTTCGCGTTCCGGCCACGGCCGATCGTGCACGCCGAAGATCCACGCGATGCTGGCGTAACCGTCGGGGTCGCGACCGTCGAGCGCATATTTGTCGTTCAGCCAAACGAGAGCCTCGAACGCATCGCGCGGCGACCTCGTCCACGTGATGACGAGCTTGCCCCAGAGCATGCGCAGATAATTGTGCATCACACCGCGCGCCCGAAGCTCGAGCTGCGCAGCATTCCAGATCGCATCATGCGATTGCGCGTCCTCCAAATCAGCGCGACTCAAGATGTACGGCCGCGGATCTTTTTCGTGGAGAGCGAGCGTCTCTTTCGCCCATGGGGGGATCGACGCGTACATCATGTGCTGCGGATTGCGCGCCGCGAAATTGTACGCGAGCCCACGGCGCACGATGAGCTGCTCCAAAAACGGGTCGGCCGATTCCGCGGCGCCGCTGAAGCTTGCTGCATCACGAGCCTCGAGCGCCACTTTGCGCGCGCTCACCATTCCGAAATGCAAATACGGAGACAGGTGACTTGTGCCGTCCTTCGCTGGCTCGTTTCGATCGATCGAGTACGCGCTCAGCTTTTTTCTCAAGAAGAAATCGAGCCGTTTCTCCGCGGTTTTGTAACCACCCGGAAATTCTGCAATAGCCGGGACGTCGTGATCGATCTCGCATTTCGAAATCAGCGCCGGCAAATCGGCTTTCGAAAAATCGATTGGGTCGAACGGCAACACGAGTCTCGACGGCGGATCTTTTTTCGGCTTCACGTCGGGCAGCGGCTTCATCCAATCGGCCAGCACGCGATGAATTTTCGGACGGATGGTGCGCGCTGCGAATTCCTCTTTCGGAAAGAGCGCGAGCGGCACGATGGCGTTGTCGTCCACCACGTAAAACGGCACGCCTACTCTCTTCGCGGCGCGCGCGTTGTGCTCGGCGATGAACATCGGTGAGTCGTCCGACACCATCAGCCGCGCTCTTTTCGCGAGCTCTCTCACGACGCCGCGCGCTTCGTCTGGCGTCCGCGGTAAAAAGAAAACATGATGGATTCCCCGTTTTTTTAGGGCTTCCGACGTTTCGCGTGCCGCTTCCAGAACGAACGCATGAAAGCGATCGCTCGCGTGCGGATAGTCCGGACGCATTGCCTCGTAAAAAATACACGGCACGCCGAGGGCATTCGCGCGCTCCACCGCGAAATTCAGCGCCGCGTTGTCGTGTGGGCGCCGAAACACCTGCGACCAATAAAGGACGTACTCGCCCTTCGGATTTTCTGGCGCCGCATTGAGCAGTGTCACGCGCAAATCAGCGGTCGTCACGACAGCCTCGTTACTTCTTCTTTTTGTCGTCGTCGGGGCCTTCGTAGACCTGGCCGTCGTCCTCTTCTTCAGGCGGCCGTTTCTTTTTGCCCGAGCCGACGATGAACGCAACCGCGATCGAGATGAAGTAGAGACCGACCAGCGCACCGGAAACTGCGAGCTGGCTCGTGACCTCCGGACCCGGAGTGGCGATGGCGCCGACGATGAACGAAAGCAGAATCGCCCAGCGACTGAACTTGAGCAATTGCATCGGTGTGACGATGCCGGCGATGGCCAAGAACGATATGAAGAGCGGAAGCTCGAACACGATTCCGAACGCGATCAAAAAGCGCGTCACGAAATCCAGGTAAAATTCCAGGGTGGGACGCTGCGTGAGCACCGTGCCGCTCGCATCCACTTGCCCGAGCAGCGAGAAGAAATAATTGAACGTGAACGGGAACGCGACGTAGTACGCGAACGCGACGCCGGACAAAAAGAGTAGCGTCGAAAAGAAGACGAACGGAATGACGAAGCGTTTTTCTTTTTGGTAGAGCCCCGGGCTCACGAACTGCCAAAGCTGATAAAAAATGATCGGCGCCGAGCAAATGATCGACGTGAAGATCGTCAGCTCCAAATAACCGATGAACGGATCGGCTGGTGAGAGCGTCTGCAATTCCGGAACGCCCGGAAAATGATGCTCGACCCACGCGTGCTCGAAGGGCTTCAAGAGCCACGCGAGAATTTTCACGCGGAAGTACCACGCGCCGATCGAGGTAATGAAGATCATCGCCATCGCCTTCACGAAGCGCGAGCGGAGCTCCTCGAGATGCTCCCAGATCGTCATCTTCGGCTCGGGCGGCCCCGCGTTCGCCGCAAGCACTTCGTCGTCGCCCGCCTCTTCGTTGCCCGGCTCGTCGTCGTCGGTCTTTTCGTCGATGACCTTTTGAGTCATGGCAAAGCCTGACCGATTCTCATGAGAGCGTGCCTCGTGATTCTCACAAGGCCTCCGGTTTTGCTTCGTCGGGCGGCAGCTCACCGTCATGAAGTGGCTTGTTTTGCGGCAATTCCGGCGCTTCTACGATTTTGCGCGGCGGCGCGGAGATATCGCCGTCCGCATACAGAGGATCGCTCGCGAACGCAGAATCCGGAAGACCATCCGAGTACGCGAGCGCGGTGTCCGGCAACGCGCGATAGCTGTCGGCGCCGTCGCGCGGATATTCGCGCTCGCGTGCTGCGGCGACATCGGACGATTCGTAAGGGTCGTCGCGATACCGCGAGCTGGAGGAGGAGTGCGACGCGTTTGACGAGTACGAAACCGACGAATTTGCAGACGGGCTCGGTGCCATCTCTTTGATCGAGACGGCGCCGCTGATCGCTTTTGCGACGCCGTCGAGCTCACCGCGGGCGAGCTTGCGGATCTCCTGCAAATCGTCGGTGATCGACGTGTCCGCCAAGATGTCGTCGATGCCGCTTTGAGCGCGCGCGTCTGCCGCCATCCGACGCAGCTTTCCTGCCCATTGACCCGCTTTGCGCATGACCTTCGGCAAGTCGCGCGGACCGATCACGACGAGCGCGACGATGATGATGACGCACAATTCTCCGAAGCCGAGGCCGAACATGGCTCTTCGGACGAACGTAGCCTACTCGCCCACGTTGAGCTAATCATCGCGTCAGATGGGCACTCTCGCTTTGCAGGCGCTGACGGCGGAGATGCTGGCGCGTGAAATTTGCGCGCGCACGGACGTCGAGGCGACTGCTGCGGAATGCCGTAAATTCGTGGGCGCCGTGCATCGTGAGCGCCTCGGGTTGCCGATGCCGCGCGTGCGTCGCGTGGTGCGCGAGGCGGCGCTCTCACTGGGCGAGGACAAAAAACTCGAGGTGGTCGCCGAAGAAGCGAGCGCGCTCGACCCGTTTCGCAAGCTGCTCTTCGCGGGTCACGATGGTGCGCGTTTCGAAGCTGTTCGTATTCCGCTCGAGAAAAAAGGGCGTTTTTCGGTTTGCGTGAGCTCGCAAGTCGGTTGCGCGCTTGCGTGTGCGTTTTGCGCGACCGGAAGAATGGGGCTCTCGCGCAATCTCGAGGTTTGGGAAATCGTCGAGCAAGTGCGCGCGATTCGCCGCACGCTCGCGTTCGAAGAAAAAATCCACGGCGTCGTGTTTCAAGGCATGGGCGAGCCGCTCGCGAATTTGGATCGCGTGCTACGCGCCATCGAAATTTTTTCCGACCCGAGCGCGCAGGCCATCGATTCACGCAACATCACGGTCTGCACCAGCGGCATTCCCTCGGGAATTCTGCGGCTGGCGAAAGAAGCGCCGAACGTGCGGCTCGGGCTTTCGATCGGAAGTGCGCTGGCTGGGAAACGCCGTTCGCTCATGCCCATCGACGATGCGCATCCTCTAGAGGAGGTGATGGCGGCGGCCTCGGAGCACGCGCGCATCACGACGCTTTCGCCGATGTGGGCGGTCACCCTCCTCCGCGAGGTGAACGATTCGCCGGAAGACGCGCGCGCACTCGCGCTCATGGCCAAGAAATTTCGTGAGCAGAGTGGCCACTCGCCGCGCATCAGCGTCATCCCCTACAACGCGATCGACGTCGCCGAAAACGATCCATTTGTGCGCACCACCGCCGCCCGCGAGGAAGCGTTTCGTGAGGCGATGCGAAATGAAGGTGTTTTCAGCCATAAACGCTATTCGGGCGGCGGCGACGTCGCAGCCGCTTGCGGTCAGCTCGCAGCGCGCAGTTGAGCCGCATTTTCAGGTAGGCTCCGCCGCCGATGGGGACTCGGCTCACTGCGTTTCTATGTGCGCTCGCGACGACGTTCGCGGCAGCGCGCGCGCATGCGTCGCCCGAGGACATCATCGGTTTCGGAACGCAATCGCCCGCGATGGGCGGAACCGGCGCCGCTTATGGATCCGGGTTCGCCGCGACGTACGCGAATCCCGCGATGCTCTCGCTCATTCAGGAGCGTCGGTTGTCGCTCGGATTTCAAGGCGCGGCCTATTCGCTCTCCGCAACCGGACCAGGCGAGCCCGGCAACGTTTCGTACGACGCAGCGAAAGGAATCGTGGTCGGCGTCGCGTTGCCGATTCCGTTCGGCGGCGTTTTGAAAGACCGCATCGCGATCGGCTTGGGCGCTTACACGCCAACCGACATCGTCGTGCGCGGAAAAATTCTTTATCCTGAAACCCCGCAATTTCCGCTGTTTGGTGATCGCACGCAGTCGCTCGCGATTCGGCTCGGCGTGGGCGCAGACATCTCGCATGGCTTGCGCATCGGCATCGGTTTTGCGGCGCTTGCGGAGCTCGTCGGAAATGTCGTCGTCGCTACAGACTCGACGGGCCGCGTCGGATCCAACGTCGACGCGCAGCTCGTTGCGACGTACGCGCCGACCTTCGGTGCATCGTATGAGCACGATTTGGGCGACGGCCTCGTGCGCGTTGGAGCGACGTTTCGCGGCAAGCTCGACGCTCGCTTCGGCGTTTCGATCGACGCCACGAAATTGTCGACGCTCAACATCCCCGTGTTCAACATCGCGGGTCTCGCGCAATACGATCCGGCGGAGGGCGTCCTCGAAGCCGCCTACATCACGAAAGATTGGACGCTCGCATTAGGTGTAACATACAAGCGTTGGAGCGCGTATCCTGGCCTCATCGAGCCGACCATCTTGTGTCCCGATGGCGGAAACGACTGCGGCGCACTTCAGCCGGTAAAAATAGACTATTCCGACACTCTCGTGCCGCGCGTGGGTGCCGAGCGCTCGTTCGAGCTCAGTCATTTTGCGCAGATGCATTTGCGGGCTGGGTACTTGTTCGAGCCCACGCCGGTGCCGTCTACGTTGCCGGCGTCGCAAGCGTGGAACAACGCGCAGCAGGCGACCGGTTACGTTCCGACGCGCAACTTCGATGCGTCTCGCCACGTGTTCTCGCTCGGTGCGGGCTTCGAGCTCGGCAAACCGATCGTGACCGGAGGAAACCCCGCCCTCGGGGCGCATGATCCGGCGCCCGGCGTCACGTTCGCGCGTCATCAACAACCGGAGCGACCCTTCACGCTCGATCTCTACACGCAGCTGCATGCACTCCAGCCGCGCACGGTGACGGTGGCGCATGGTCCGAACGGCGAGGGTGACGACCCCGGATTCGGTCAAGCGAAGCTGACTGGAACGATGCTCGTCGTCGGCATCGTGGGCGGGGTGTCGTTTTGAGACCGAACGGAACCCGTGCCACGCGGAAAAAGGTGCTCGCCTTTGCCGCCGCGCTGATCGGGCTTGTTTTGCCGCGCATTTCGTATGCGAATCCACTCGACACATTTGGATTCGGGTCGCGCGGAACGGCAATGGGC
>JBDTFL010000186.1:0-5947 GCA_039937955.1 Polyangiaceae bacterium
GCTCGCCGAACATCTTCAGGCTCACGGTGTCGAAGCGCGTGCATATTACACGCGCCTTTTGTCGAGCGAGCCTCGCTTCGCGTCGTCACCGAAGTCATACACGCCCAACGCGCAAGATGCCGCCGACTCACGGCTCGCGTTGCCGCTCTTTTTCGGAATGACCGAAGCGCAGATCGCGCGCGTCACGAACGCGATAGCTGCATTCTACAAGTTATAGATGCTGACGCGCGATGTCCGCCCACGTTCCCGAAGGCTCGAGCTCCAAATAGCGTTTCCAATGCGTCTTCGCGCGCGTGGAGTCGCCGAGCTGCTCCAGCGCCATCGCCAAGTTGAAATGCGCGTCTGAAAAGCGCGGATCACGCTCCAACGCGCGATCGAAATAATGCGCGGCCTCTTTTGCGAATCCGCGTTCGAGCATCACGTAACCCAAGTTGTAGTGCGCCTCGGGTTGACGATCGTCGAGAGAGAGCGCGCGGCGATAGAGCTCTTCCGCGCCTTTTTCATCGCCGCGGCGAAAGCGGATGTTTCCCAAATTGGTGTAAGCGATCGCCAATTCCGGATCGAGCTGCAGCGCGCGCACGTAGAGCGCCTCGGCTTCGTCGAACGTGGCGGGGTCTTCGTCGAGCGCGCTCGCGCGTGTGTAAAGCTCGTACGCAGTTTTCGCGCGACCGGCTGCCGAGCCCGGACGAAGCACGCGCACGACGTCGCTGCGGAGAGTCTCGACGTCGAAATCCAAAACGAGCTGGCCGGTGGTGGGCTCGAATTTTTCTCCATCGGGGGCGCGCACGACGACGCGCCGGCCGTCGCTGACGATCTTCAATTCTTGAAGAGGACGAGCCACTCGGGGAAGGGTGCGCCTCAAAGCGCCGATTGCTTTTGCGACGTCACGAATGCCGACGTCCTTCGCGAGCAACAACGTGGCTCGCAGCGCGATCAAATCTTGGAACGTATAAGCGCGTTTCCCGCCTTTTTCTCCGCTCGGCGAGACGATGTCGTTTTTGTCGAGCACGCGCAGCCGGCCTTCCGACAAGCCGAGTAACTTCGAAACTTCCTTCTTCGAAAAAAGATCGGTGACCAGATCTTCCGCGCGCGTGTTCGCGGTAGCTGGATGTGCCTCGGATTTTTTTGGGGGTGCTTCGACCAGACGACCACCACCCGGACCGAACGCGACGTGAATCACGTTGGCAGGGCGCGTACGCCTTTTGGCGTCCCGCTTCTTGGGGCTGTTGGTTGAGGGTTCGTCGGGATTGCGGGTCATGGCGTGTTCGGCTTTGGGCGGCCGCGATGGGCTCCGAGCCGAGCACGTACTATCAACGGCGCCTGCAAGTCGACGTCAATCCTCACGCCTCGAGGATCTTCCGTAGCGCGAACCTCGCAAACCGCGCGGCCAAGCGGGGCAGGTGCTCGCGAAGACGCCTCACGACGCGCAATTCTCACCGCACGCAGTCGCACGTGCGGATCGCGACGCGCGATCGTGGCTAAAAATGAGCGTGATTCGGCGTCGGTGTCGTGCAGCTCCAAAACCAAACTGGTCGAGCCGTACCAAGTAGGAGCACCGTCATCGTCCTTTTCCGCGCCCTCGCTGATGACGTCGGCCGTCTCGATCAATTTTGCCCAATGCGCGATCGGGCCGCGCACGAGCAGGGCGACTCGATAATGCAGCGCCCGCTCACCGCGCGTCTTCGCCAAGCCTGGTCCGCGAGCCGCGCGATCCATCACGCCGTCTTTCACAAAACGGATCGTGCCTGGACGCGCGGAGAGAGACCAAACTTCCTGCGATCGGGCTATCCTCGCGGTCACTCATGGCCAAAGCGAAACGTCGGGCAACGAAGGGCGCAAAGGCAGCTCCGAAAAAGAGCGCAAAGCCGCAGAAAAAGGCTGTGAAATCGAAGAAGGTCATTGCAAAAAAGCCGCTCCCAAAAAAGAGCGCACCGAAAAAGGCGGCTGCGAAGAAGCCAGCACCGAAAAAATCGTCAGCGAAAAAGCCGGCAGCGAAAAAGTCGACGCCCAAGAAATCGACGGCTGCCCAAGCTGCAAAGCTCGTGTTCGGCATCATCGAGCAGGTCGAGCATTTTTCGGCGTCGCCCGAGGTCGTGTATCGCGCGCTCACCGACGCCAAAACGCATTCGGCGTTCACGGGTGCGGCCGCAAAAATCGGCGCGAAGGTCGGCGGCGCATTCAGCGCGTGGAACGGCTACATCAAAGGACGCATCCTCGAGCTCGTGCCCGGCGAAAAGATCGTGCAGGCCTGGCGCACCAAAGATTTTCCGCGTGAGTACCCGGATTCGAATTTGGAGATCCGCCTCACGCCAGAGAGCGGCGGAACGCGCCTACGACTTTTGCAAACCAACGTGCCGGAGATGAGCGTCGAGAATTATCATTCGGGTTGGCAAAGCCGTTATTGGCAACGCCTTCGCGCGTGGCTTGCGACGTTGCCACAGCTCGAGCTTCCGTTCGGTGTCTCGCCGGCGAAAAGATCGAGACCGCAGGGAACCGAGCCCTCTGGGAGGAAGACGAAACCACGTAAAAATTAGGCTATTTCGCGTTAGGTAATTGTGCTTGCCGAGCCGCGCGCCGCTCTTCCATTTGGCGCATCGCGATCGCGACGATCTCCGGATCGGCCACGCGCGGATGCCCGCAGTCGAACGGCGGCTTCGGATCGTACTCGAGCGCGAGCTGGATCGTCTTCGCGAGCGTTTCACCGGCGAGCTCCGCAACGAGACGCAATCCGAAATCGATTCCGGCCGTGACGCCGCCACCGGTGACCCGATTACGATCGACGACGACGCGCGCTTGTTTTGGTTTTGCCCCGAACGCCGAGAGCATGTCGTGGAACGCCCAATGCGTCGTCGCGTCGTAGCCTTCCAGTAAACCTGCGGCACCGAGCAACAATGCGCCGGTGCAGACCGACGTGACGTACCGCGCGTTGTGAGCGTGTTTTTTCAGGAAATCGAGAACGACAGCGTCGCCCATCAGATCGATTTGCCCGAAGCCACCCGGAACGAAAACCACGTCGAGCGGCGGACATCTCGCGAAGCTCGTGTCGGCATAGAGACGAATTCCGGAGTCGGCTTCGATCGGACCCGCCTCTTTCCAAACCAAGTGAACCTGCGAGTCGGGCAAGCGATGCAGCACCTCGTAAGGACCGGTGAGATCGAGCTGTGTCAAACCCGGATAAAGCAACATGCCGATATGAAGTGTCATTCGCGAGCCTCCAAGTTGGCACTATGCGCGAAAACCAGTTGGCAGAGTTGCCATCGATGACGTATTTTCTGCCAATGCGAAAATTGCTCAATCGCGTGCTGGTCGTCGTCATCGAGGGCGCCCAAACGTTGGACGTCACGGGCCCCGCGGAGGTGTTCGCGCTTGCAGGTCGTGAAGGCGCGAAACATCGGTATTTCGTGCAGTTCGTGGCCTCGCGACCTGGGCTCACGAGCACGTCTTCGGGCGCAACGATTCAAACGACCGCGCTACCGAAGCCAACGAAGGGCGACACCATCGTCGTGAGCGGCGGTCCGAAAGAGGCGATCGTTCTGGCGCTCGCCGATCGAAAGCTCGCGCGCTTTCTCGTTCGCGCTCATGAAGCTGGCGGGCGCGTGGCATCGGTGTGCTCGGGCGCTTTCATCTTGGCGGCGACCGGGCTCTTGGACGGTCTGAAAGCGGCGACGCATTGGGCAGCGCTCGAACGACTCGCGCAATTTCGGCCGATGGTCACTGTCGACCGACATGCGATCTTCGTGCAGCAAGGAAAAATCTGGACGAGCGCGGGTGTCACCACCGGCATCGACATGGCGCTCGCGATGGTGGAGCAAGACAACGACGCGGCGCTCGCAAATCGCATCGCCGGTCAGCTCGTTCTGTACGTTCGTCGTCCTGGCTTTCAATCGCAGTGGAGCGAGCCGCTCACCGCGCAGCTCGAGGAGCCGGACGCATTCGCAGTCATCGCGCGTCGGGCGCGTCCGCATTTGAAAAAGCTCGACGTGCCCTCGCTCGCGCGGCTCTCCGGCATGTCGATCCGCACGATGCATCGGCGTTGCGAAGAACGTCTGCACACCACGCCAGCCCGGTTTTTGTGCCGTTTGCGCGTCGAGCATGCGCGCACGCTCTTGACCACGTCGCGTTGGGAGGTCAAACGAATCGCGTTCGAAAGTGGCTTCGGCAACACCGAACGTATGCGGCGGTCCTTCGTGCGCGAGCTCGGCATCGGCCCACGCGACGTGCGGCTGCTCTTCGAAAACCGGAAGCTCTGACTCAGGAAGCGCGAAGCGCGGTGGTGGCTTCGAGAGGAACGGTGATCGGCTCGACGACGATCCCGCCAGGCGTCGATTCGATCCATGTCGCGTGCGCAATGCGCGGGCCTTGCCCGTCACCGAGCGGCGCTTCACCGATGCTGCCGACGTTGATGATGCGAACGCCGCCGACCATGCGATCGAACGGAACGTGACTCATTCCGCAAACGACGACGTCGGCCGGGTCGTCACCGAGGAGCGCGTTCACTTCATCGTCGCTCATGTCGTGCGTGATCGCCTCTGCGGGATCTGCCGGAGAACCGTGAACGAGCACGAGCTCGCCGCCGTCTTCGAGCGCAAAACGCGCGGTGGTCGGCAGTTTTTTGAGCCGCTCCAAAATCAAATCACCCAGCTCCAAGCGCACCGCCACCATGCGCTCCAACATTTTCTCTTCGTGCGGAGTCTCCGGATGCAGGTCGTTCGGATCCAGAAGCGCGATCGCTTTGTCGGACACGCCTTGCACCATCACGGCGCCGGCGGCCACGAGACGACGCCACGTTTCATGCGGGGAAGGCCCCGGAAAAACGATGTCTCCTGCGACGAGGAGCTTTTGGAAGCTTTTGCGCTCGGCGGTTGCGAGGACGGCGGCAAGCGCGTCGACATGACCGTGAACGTCGGAGATGCATAGAAACCGCATTGGATTGAGATTTACTGTATCAGCGCGGCTCGAATTCCGCCGATGAATTCGGAAATAGTCGTGACGCACTCTTCCAAAGAATCTGCGACCTCGACGCGCCGAACGATGGCGGTTCCGATGACGACGCCATCTGCGCCTTTGGTCGCGAGCAATGCTTTTTCTGCGCTGTCGATGCCGAAGCCGACGACGACAGGAGCGTTCACCGCAGCACGAACGCGTGCCGCTTCGACTCCGGCGCGACCCAAATCGGCATCCGCAACGCCGGTAACTCCGGTGACCGACACGTAATAAATGAATCCGCTTTTCGCGCGACCTTGCGCGTTGATTTGCGCGAGGCGCTCGGCGGTCGATGCCGGAGTGACGAGCGGAATCACCGGAATTTGTCGGGCGATCGCGCGATCACGCAGCTCTCGTCCTTCATCGAGCGGAAGGTCGACGATGAGCAGTGCGTCGATTCCGGCGTCGGCCGCTTCGTCGACGACCTTGCCTTCGCCGCGCACCAAGATCGGATTGTAGTAGCCGAACAAAACGATCGGCACGTCGGTCTGCGCGCGCACTTCCTTCGCGGCTCGCAGTGTTGCTTCGAGACCGCCGCCGTTCGCGATGGCGCGTTGGCTGGCGCGCGCAATGGCAGGACCGTCGGCGGTGGGATCGCTGAAGGGAACGCCGAGCTCCAAAATGTCGGCGCCGGCCGCGACGCATGAAAGCGCTATTTTTACCGAGGATTCGACATCGGGGTCGCCCACGCAAACGTACGCGACGAGCAGCGGAGTTTTGCTTGCTGCGGCGTCGTCGAATTTCTTGTCGAGGCGAGCGGTCATCGTTGTCCCTTCATGAAGCTGCAAAGTGCCGTGAGCTCGCCGGCGTCGAGCCACATGCCGTGACTCGCGCAAACGTCGACGACCACGCGCGAGCGTCCGGCGAACGTGATTCGTTCCATGGCGCGCCGACAACGCGAGCACGATGCGCCAGCGTCCATGAAAGGAGCGGGCTGCGCGCGATCGGGGAGGGGGGCAAAATT
>JBDTFL010000187.1:0-3735 GCA_039937955.1 Polyangiaceae bacterium
GGGCAGCCAAGATCGTTGTTTTGATCGACCAAGTAGTAACGACCGGGTTGAATCGCGCCGCCGCCGGCCGTGATGGGGCCTCCGTCGCATTCGATCGTAGCGGGCATCGGCGCGTCTTGCGGAAAGAGCCCGTTGCACGCTTGATTCGAGCCGTCGAAAGTTTCGGCGATTCCAGCGTCGCTGGCGTCAGAGGTCGTCGTCGATCCGGTGTCGGCGATGCCGGTGTCGGTAGTGCTCGAGCCGTCGGTTGGTGTGGAGGCATCGATCGGCGTATTGGCCGCGGTCGGGTCGTCGCCGACGCACGCGACGAGCGTTGCGCTCGCAGCGAGCAACATGATCGATGAAGCAAGGATGACTCGGACGCGCGTGGTCATCCGTGAAGACTACCTAAAATAGACGCTCTTGGGTTTTGGTCGCCTTCGGATCGTTCGCGCGCCCCAAATGCTCGAATGCTTTTTTCGTGGCCACGCGGCCGCGCGGCGTTCGTCCCAAATATCCTTGCTGGAGCAAATACGGCTCGTAGACGTCCTCGATCGTGTCGCGCGGCTCACCGAGCGCAGCGGCCAGAGTCTCGACTCCGACTGGACCACCTTCGTAATCGTCGATGATCACTTTGAGAAGACGGCGATCCATTTCGTCGAAGCCGACCGCATCTACTTCCAAACGCTCGCACGCGCTTGTCACACTTTGCAGGGTAATTTTGCCGCTTCCGAGCACTTCGGCGAAATCGCGAACGCGACGCAGAAGACGATTTGCAACGCGCGGCGTACCGCGTGAGCGCTTCGCGATTTCCAAAGTGGCCTGCGGCTCGATCTCCACGCCGAGCAGACCCGAGCTGCGCTCCACGATGCGCGCGAGATCCTCGACTGGATAAAAATCCAAACGCAGCACGTGACCGAAACGCGAGAAAAGCGGCGCCGTTAGAAGGCCAGTGCGCGTCGTTGCGCCGACCAACGTGAACGGATTCACCGGAATTTGGATGGCTGCTGCGAACGCGCCGTCGCCGGTCATGACGTCGATGCGAAAATCTTCCATCGCGGGATAGAGGCTCTCTTCGACGACCGGATTGAGCCGATGAATTTCGTCGATGAAGAGAATGTCGTTGGGCTCGAGCTTGGTGAGCAAACCGGCCAGCGCGCCTTTGTGCTCGACGACCGGACCGTTCGTCGAATGGAGCGTGACGCCCATTTCGTTCGCCAAAATCTGCGCGAGCGTGGTTTTTCCCAAACCCGGCGGACCGCACAAAAGCATGTGATCGAGCGGCTCACCGCGACGCCGCGCGGCTTCGACGAACACGCGCAAATTTTCCTTGTGCTTGGTCTGCCCGATGTAATCGTCGAACGTGCGCGGTCGAAGCGCCCGGTCGAAACGCATGTCGTCGCCTTGAACCGCCGCATCGGTGGCCCGCGGTACGCCCTCGTTTGCCGCGCTCGTTCCAGCGGGCGCGCTGACGAAGCTCTCGCTCTTGCTGCTCTTGGATTTCGCTGGAGACATTCGCGCTCCCAACTTCCCAACTTTACGGCCCACGCGCAACCACTGTAGTTTCTGGGCGCGATGACGACTTTGCCACTGCTTCTCGAAATCGGCGCTGAAGAGCTCCCCTCCTCGTTCGTGGACGGTGCGCTCGCCGCCTTGCCGAAGCTCGTTACCGACAAGCTCGCGGCGCTTCGACTTGCCCATGGAGAAATTCGCGCCCTCGGAACGCCGCGACGTCTCGCGGTGATCATTTCGGATTTGGCCCAGCGTCAGGCCGACTTGGACGAAGAGGTGCTCGGTCCGCCCGAAACTGCCGCGTTCAAAGACGGCAAGCCCACCAAAGCCGCCGAGGCATTTGCCGCAAAATTGGGTGTTTCGCTTGACCAGCTCACGGTCATCGATGGCGACACCATGACGAACAAAAAACCGAATCAAAAACCCGGTCGCTACTTGGTCGGTCGTCGCGCTGAAAAAGGAGGAGATGCACGCGAGCTTTTAGGACGCGCGCTCGCCGAGGTTTGCGCGGCGATCCCATTTCGCAAATCGATGCGTTGGGGAAAGGGCGATGGCGCGGCGTTCGGGCGGCCCGTTCAATGGTTGGTCGCGCTCTTCGGAAAAGACGCGATCGACGTGAATTTTGCAGGGATTCCCAGCGGGCGTGCTTCTCGCGGTCACAGATTTTTGGCGCCCGCGCAGTTCGAAATCGAAAGCGCTCTGACGTACGTAGAGCAATTGCGAAAAGCACATGTGCTCGTCGATCGCAAAGAGCGCGAAGAGACGATGATGGCGCGCGTGAACGACGCCGCGAAGAAGATCGGCGGCAGCTTCGTGATGGATCAGTACCTCGTCGACGAAAATGCGTCGCTCGTCGAAGAGCCGCATGTCGTGACCGGTAGCTTCGATCAAAAATATTTGGAGCTGCCGCGCGAGGTGATCATCGCGGTCGCGCGCGGCCATCAAAAATATTTTTCGGTGGAGGATTCCAAAAAGGATTTGCTCCCGAATTATTTGGCGATCGTGAACACCGCGAACAATCCGGCGAACATCATCAAAGGAAATGATCGCGTGATGACGGCGCGACTCAGCGACGCGCGGTTCTTCTTCGAAGAAGACAAAAAGCACGGTTTTTCTCGATGGAACGAGAAGATCGGCACCATCGTTTTCCACGCGCGACTCGGCAGCGTGAAGGAAAAAGTCGCGCGCATCGAAAAGCTCGCGAGCATCATCACGCAGCTCGCGTTTGGCGGCGGCGACGAAGGACATCGAATCGGCCCGAAAGCAGAACGCGCCGCGCAGCTTTGCAAATCGGATCTCGCATCCTTGATGGTCGGCGAGTTTCCGGAGCTGCAAGGGACGATGGGCCAGGCGTATGCGCTCGCGGCCGGTGAGGACCCGGTCGTCGCCAGCGCGGTTCGTGATCACTACAAACCGGTCGGTGCAGACGACGATCTTCCTAAAGACGATGTGGCCGCGATCGTCGCGCTCGCCGATCGCATCGACACGCTCACCGGATGTTTTGCTGTCGGTCTCGCTCCAACCGGAAGCGCCGATCCGTACGCATTGCGAAGAAATTGTATCGCGGCCCTGCGTTTGCTCAGCGAGCACCAGCGCTTCGAATCACTCAAATTCAGCGAGCTGATACGTGCAGCATACACGCAATTTGAGTGGAAAAAGCCGGGGGATTTGGATGAAAATGCGACCGTTGCGAAGATTTCGGAATTTGCGACCGAGCGCCTGCGTGGATTGATTGCGAACCAAACATCGAATGCCGTGGCGGAAGCGGTGATCGCCGGACGCGATGTTGCGCTCGACAAACCGGCGTTCGCGTTGATGAAAGCAAAGTCTCTTCAGAAGGTGATGGGCGAGCCGTGGATTGAAACGGCGCGCGCGGTCGGCAAGCGCTTGCGCGGCATCAGCAAAGATTCAAAAGCGGTCGAGCACGAGTTCGCAAAAGACGACGCGAAAAACTCACGCATCGTGCGTCTCGTGCTCACGCTCGACGAATCGACCAGGGATCTCGCGAGAACCGGCGTCGAGCACGCGCTCGAAGAATTCGAAACGGTAGCGAAAGAGCTGGGCGTGATTTTCGACGAGACGCTCATCAACGACCCCAACGATCCGCTCACGCAAAAACGTCTCGAGCTTTTGTCGTACGGCGCATCGTGCATGTTACGAATTGCCGATTTTTCTCGGCTTTCGTAACTCAGCGAGCAAAATAATTCCGTCTCCCCCTGAGGTCCAGCGCAGCTGGCCGATTTG
>JBDTFL010000188.1:0-6311 GCA_039937955.1 Polyangiaceae bacterium
GCATTTTGAAACGCGCGTTCGCCGCACAAGGCGCCCTCGGCGGGCTCACTACTGTCGTCACTTTTTTTTGCTACGGACGCTTTGCTGCGCAGTCGGTTTTTCTCGGTGCATTCTTCGCGGCCGCTCATCTTTTTACAGTCGCCCGATCGGTTCATGGCAGCTTCGGCGACGGGCAAACCGGCTTCGCGCCATTTTTCGTGATCTTCCGATCCTTGCGTTTTTTGAGTCTCTTGGTGGGCGCGGCGCTCGTTCTCGTGGCGGGTTGGGCCGCTCCGGTCGGCTTTCTTTTTGGCTATGCGCTGTTGGTGCCCGCGATCACTTCGGCGGTTCTACCCAGAAGCGGTGACGAGACCTAAAGGATGGTGTAAACAGAGGCCCCTTTTTCGAGCGAGCCGAACCGATGCCCGAGCACACCTCCTTTTTCACCTATTTCCTCGCGTGGCTCTCTGAGCTCATTCCGGCGTTTCGCGATTTGCCGAAACTGTTCGGGCACACCATGTTCGGCAAGCCGGTGTCGATGCACACGCTCGAGCCGCTCTTCGTGAGCCTGCTCGTGATGGGGCTGCTCGTCGGCCTCTCGTTGGCGGTGAAGGGAAAAATTACGGTTTCGGACGAAGCGGTCATTCCGGACGACAAGCTTTCGCTCCGCACCATCTTCGAGCTTCTCGTCGGTTTCGTTTACGACACGATGAAAGACGCGATGGGCGCAGATCGCGCGAAGAAATATTTTCCGGTCGTCGCGACCGCGTTTTTGTTCGTTCTGTCTTCGAACATGCTCGGGTTGATTCCCGGCTTCGCACCCCCTACCTCCTCGTGGGACGTTACGCTGGGCGCCGCGCTCGTCATCTTCATCGCGTTCAATTATTACGGCTTCAAAGAGAACGGGCTCGACTACATCAAGCATCTCGCCGGTCCGGTGTGGTGGCTCGCATGGCTTATTTTGCCGCTCGAAATCGTGTCTACGTTGATTCGTCCGCTCACGCTTTCCGTTCGTTTGATGATCAACATGTCGGTCGACCACTTGATGGTCGGCGTGGTCCACAGCCTCTTCATGTATGTGCTGCCGGTCGCCATCATGATGCTCGGTACCTTGGTCATCTTCGTTCAGGCCTACGTATTCACGCTCCTCTCGGCGGTCTACATCGCCCTCGCGACCGAGCACGAAGAGCACGGCGACGCGCACGCCAAGCACGATCATGATCATGATCACGAGGCTCACGACCATGACCACGCGCACGAAGAAGCCGCCTGACCAGCTGCTCAAAAGATCCCTCTAGCCCTCCGCGAAAAAAACGAGTAATCGGTCGCCGGTCACTCGCCCCATTTTCAGCTCTATTCCCTTCTCGTTACCTAAGCTTCAATTCCTCAAGGAGTCGTTCCCGATGACGTCGTCGCTGCAGAAAAAGCTGGGTCTCTCGACGCTCGTGGCGTCGCTCGTCACGCTGATCTCGACCTCCGCATTCGCGCAAGGCGCAATGGACGCCGCCGCCAACGGCGCATCGAACGCCAACGACGTGAAAATGTACGCCGCGCTCGGCGCTGGCCTCTGCATGGGTCTCGCGGTTCTCGGCGGTGGCCTCGGTCAGGGTCGCGCAGCTGCCGCGGCGCTCGAGGGCATCGCACGCAACCCGGGCGCATCGGGCAAAATCACGACGCCGATGATTCTCGGCCTCGCGCTCGTCGAGTCGCTCGTTCTGTTCGCGCTCGTCATTGCGCTGATGATCATCGGCAAGATCTGAAGACGAGCAGCTCGGATCAAACGTAGCGAAACGCCCTGAAACACGGGTGTTTCGCTATTTTTATTTTCGCTTCGGGCCGCGTCGCAAATCGAGCGCTGCGTGTCCGAGCCAAATCAAAAGCGCGAGAACGATCATCACGATCGCGATCTCGATGTGTTTGTCGCGGCTCAGTAGCAGCGTGCCGCTGCCGATGAGCGTGGCGACGACCGCGGCGCTGAAGAGACGACGACCGAGACGGTCGGCGGTTCGCGGAAGCTCCGGATCCACTGCGCGCACGCTGAGACGGCCCAAACGGAGGTCTTCCAGAACCTCACGGAGTTGCATGGGCATGTCGTAGCCCGCGCGTGAGAGCTGCTCTACGCCGCGCCACAGGTCGTTGCCGATGCGCTGCGGCGAATAGCGATCTTTGAGGAGCGCCAAAAAATACGGGCTCGCCTCGCTGAAGACGTCCAAGTCCGGGTCGAGCTGTTTGCCGATCCCTTCCAGCGTCATCAGCGCTTTGCCGACCAACATGAAATCGGTGGGCACCTCGATGCCGTATTTCATCGCGCCTTTGACGAGGTCGCGGATCATCGACGAGAGCTCGATCTCTTTCAGCGGCTTGCCCAAATATTTTTCGGCGAGCAGAGCGACCTCGGCGCGGTACTCGCGCATGTCGACTTTTTTGGTGGGTCGGCCGATCGCATAAATCGCGTCTGCGACCGCGTACGAATCTTTGCGCGCGGCTGCGACCATCAAGTCGATCGCGCGATCTCTCAGCTCCGGCGACAACCGTCCGACCATCCCGACGTCGATCAAACCGATGACGGGCTCGGCAGGCGTACCCATGATGATGATGTTGCCCGGATGCGGATCGGCGTGAAAAAAGCCGTCTTTGTAGATCATTTGAATGATCAGCGCGGTCGCGCGTTTCGCCAAAAGCGGACCGTCGAATCCTTCAGCGAGCGCCGCCTCGATCTTGCGGCCATCGAAAAATTCGAGGCACAAAACTTTCTTCGCGCTGACTTGGCGATAGACCTTCGGAAATTTGATGGTCGTCGAGTCTTTGAAATTTTGCGCGAAGCGTTCGGCGTTCTCCGCCTCGACGGCGAAGTCGAGCTCGCTCGTGATCGAACGATCGAACTGCGCGACCAGACCGACCGGCGCGTAGATCTTCGTCTCGGGGATCGCGCGCTCGAGCGCGACGGCCATGATGTGCAAAAGCTCGAGATCGCGCGCCACCGTCGAGGTGATGCCAGGCCGCTGCACCTTCACGACAACCTCGGCATCGCCCAGGCCGTCGGACGTTGCCAGACGCGCACGATGCACTTGGCCAATCGACGCGGTTGCGAGCGGCTTCTCGTCGAAGCTCACGAATAGATTTTCGATTTTGTCGCCGAGGCTCGTCTCGATGACGTCGCGGATCTCCGCGAACGGAACGCCCGGTACGTCGTCTTGCAGCTTCTTCAGCTCGACGATGAGCTCCGGCGGAATCAGATCCGGGCGTGTGGAGATGATCTGTCCGAGCTTGATGAACGACGGCCCCAAGTCTTGGAGGACCAAGCGAACGCGCTCGTGAATCGAGACTCGTTTTTTTTCGTCTTCGCCTTTGGCGAGCTCGTCGAGCGATATTTCCAGGGTTTCAGCGTCGACCGTGATCTTCGGCGGCTCGCTGCGGCCGTCGATCTTGGCCTCTGATTTGGCTTCGGATTTTTTCGTTCGACCAATGCCGACGCGCGCGACGATTTCGCCGAAGCCGTGGCGCACCAATACCGCGCTGATCTCACGCAGGCGCGCGAGATCACGAACGGCGGCAACGATATTAATCACGCAAGCCTCGCCCGATAAAGTAGCGACCAGACTTGTGTCGCGTCCAGGAGGACAGCGCGAGTCAACGCGATATCAGTGAGCGTCGCCGGCGTCGCCAGCGTCGTTCTCGAACGTACCGGAGTCCGTCGGCGGCGCGAGGCAAGACGGCTGATCACATTTGTACTCGAGCCCCCCGTCGGCGGCGCCGACGCACTGGCAGGTGTCGGTGTTTGCGACCGATGCACCTGGGCACGTCTGGCCTTTGTAGCTGCAAATCAAACCGGAGGTTTTGCATCCGGCGAAGTTCGCGGTGGCTTCGTCAGCCGGGCACGCTTTGTTGTTACCGGGGCCGAGGTTCGTGCACGTGGTTCCGACCGTCGGGTCCGTGATGGGCGCGTTCGTGTGGTCGAGGCAAGCCCAGCTTCCGCCGGTACAGGTGCAGTTTGCAATCTCGTTCAGCTCGCCCGGGCAGATGAATCCGACGACGCAAACCTCGCGGTCCGTGGTGCAAGCCGGGGTGTTGATCGCATCTGCAATCGTTACCGGGCAAACCGGCGAGGCGGCGTCCGGCGTGGACGAATCGCTGCTGGATGAACAGCCGGCGACCATGCTCGAAACACCGACCAACATCAGGCTGGTGAGAGCAATGAGAGAAGCAGCTGTGCGGGCGCGAAACGACAATTCGAAGGATGCCATCGGGGAAGAACCTTTCAGAGGCACGCCTCATAACGTTTCGGTGACAAAAGCTCAACACCGCATTTGCAAAGGTTGCGATGGCGCGATGTCGTTTTTGAAGCGCGTCAACCTAGACGCCTGCGCGTAGCTCGGCTCAGGAATTTTTCAACGGACGCGCACGATAGTGCCTTTTTCCAGCGGCGTCGGAAACACCGCTATCCAACCGCGCGGAAGATGCGGCGACGTGAAATCAAAGAGTCGCGCGGCGTCGAGCGGCGCCAAATTCACGCAACCGTGGCTGCGTACGCGACCGAAATCGTGATGCCAGAAAGCCCCGTGCAGACCGACCGCGTGATCGAAGAACTGAACGAACGGTACGTCCTCGATCGAGTAGTGCTGGTCTGCGTCATCGCGATCGAGATTGCCCATGTCGGTCGACGCGAGCTTCACCCAAAGGCGATGCGTTCCGCGCGGCGTTGCGGTGTCCGTGCCTTGGGCGCCGATGCCCGTCGAAAGCAGCGTCGAGAAAAGCGGCGTCTCACCTTCGTATGCAACCAGCGTTTGCGATTTCAAATCGACATCGATCCATCGTTCGCCGGGCTGCGCGTCGTCGGGCGGTGACATGCGCAGCGGATGCGCGAGATCTTTCGACGCCAGCCACGTCTCGGGCTCGACGCCGTCCTCCGAAATGCGCGTCATGGGCGCGGCTCCGATCACGCGCTCCTCGCGCCACGGCACGACCTCGAAGCGTACGTGCGTGGAAGCAACGCCACCAATCGCCTTATTTTTGGGCTCTTTGGAGATCAGGCGCGGCGCGCTTCGTTCCGCGACGACCCACGCAAAATCGATTTTGCCGTCGTGAATTTCTTCGCCGTGAAATGCAGAAGGCCGCGCCGGCACGAGGCTGCGCATCTCGATCCAATGTCCGTGATTGGTGAGACCCCACGGGGCACCGTTCACGTTTTTCTCTTCGACGATCGCGATTCCCCAACCGGCTTCGAGCTCTTGATCGGGCTGATCGTCCTCCGCGGTCTCGGGGCGATTGAACGCCCATGCGCCGTCACGTCCGACGAAAAAATAGCGATACGGCAGACCATCTGCGTTCACGACACGCTTGGTGGAATCGGGAGGGTCTGCCGACAGATCGGCGTCGTCCGAGCACACCCAAGCGAGCGGTCCGATTTCGAGCCATCGACCCGAGCAACTTGCGCCGCGTTTCGCTGCGTAGAGCGGCACGTGTGCATTCGTCGCGAGCACACCGCGCTTTTGATCGACCGCACCAGGAGCTATAAAAATAGGGGTTTCAGACGCTTTTGGAACGACCGACTTGGCCCACGCCGGAAGCGGAATGTCTCCGGGATCCGTCCACGGAGGCACCACGCTGTCGGCTCGCGCCATCGCCGAAAATGTCAGGAGCGATAAAGCGACCACGAAGAGTTGCGAAGCCGAGCTACGCGCAAGTGTCCAGAAAGTCTTCATCTCGCGAAAAATCAGGTGCGACCTTGGGGCAAGCGCAACGTGAAGGTGGCACCGCGGCTCGTCGAGTGCACGTCGACAGTGCCATTGTGCTCTTCCGCGATTTTTTTCACGATCGCCAAGCCGAGCCCCGTTCCGCCTTTTTTCCCGCTCGTGACGAAGGATTGAAACACGCGATGCTCGATCTCTTTCGGAATGCCGGGGCCAGTGTCGGAAAATTGGAAGACGACGTCGTCGCCTTCGCGCATCACGCGGATCGTGAATTTGCCGCCGCGACCGGCCATCGCCTCTTCGGCGTTGCGCGCGAGGTTGTTGATGACGCGTTGGATTTTTCCTTCGTCGAAGCGCGCGGTGCCTTTGTCTTTGAGCTCCAAAACGAGATCGATGCCGCGCTTGGCGAGCGCCGGCTCCAGCTGCGCTTTCACCTCGGCGAAAAACGGCGCGAGATAAACTTTGCGAATCAAAACGATGCGCTCACCGCGCGCGAACTCGAGCACGTCGCGGTGCATCGCCGAAATCGCATCAAACTGTTTCAAAATATTCTGCGCGTACTCGTCGCGTTTTTTGTCGTCGGGCTCTTTCTCCATCAATTGCACGTAGCCGCTGATGAGCGTCAGCGGAGTTTTGAGATCG
>JBDTFL010000189.1:0-2655 GCA_039937955.1 Polyangiaceae bacterium
GAGATCGGCGAGCTCGCAGAAGCCTTCGAGCGCATGGTCGCGGCAGTCTCCGATGCGCAGAGCCAAGCTTTGTCGAACGAACGATTTGCGGCGATCGGAAAAATGGCCGCGCACGTCACACACGAAATTCGAAATCCGCTTTCGTCGATCGGCTTGAACGTGGAGATGCTCGAGGAAGAATTGTCGCGTGCCCAAGAAGACGGCAGCGCAAAGCCCGCCGCGGAGGCCCGCACGCTCCTCGCATCGATCGCTCGTGAGGTGGGGCGTCTCGAGCTCTTGTCGGAAGAATATTTGCGCCTCGCGCGATTGCCCTCGCCACGCATGGAAGCCGACGACGTCGCCGCGGCGGTTCGCGAGGTCACCGCATTTTCTCGGCCGGAAGCAGAACGTGCAAACTGCACGCTTTCGGTGGACGCTCCGCAAAAGCTGCCGCCCGCGCTGTTCGACGAAGCGCAGCTTCGCCAAGCGTTGCTCAATCTTTTGCGAAACGCGCGCGAGTCGATGCCGAAAGGCGGGGCCATCGACGTGAAGGTTGCGGCCACCGGAATGAGTGTCGAGGTCACCATCGACGACCGCGGCAGCGGCGTACCCGAAGAAATTCGCGACAAAGTATTCGACCCATTTTTTTCCACCAAAGGCGAAGGCACCGGTCTCGGCTTGGCCATCACACGACAGATCGTGAATGCGCACGGCGGCACGCTCACGTGCGAGCCACGCGATGGCGGCGGCACACGTTTTCGAATCTCGCTTCCGATCGCACCTGCCCGAGCATCGGCGCCCATTCCGCCGCAAAAGCGCGCGCCGAAATCCGCCGCTATCTAGTTGTGCTAATCGAGGCGCATCATGCGTCCCGACAATCGCGCCCTCGATGCGCTTCGTTCCGTCGAAATGACCCCCGGATTTCATCGCGCCTCCGAAGGCTCGGTGCTTTATCGCGCGGGCGGCACCGTGGTTTTGTGCACCGCTTCGATCGACAACAAAGTGCCGCCATTTCTCGAGGGAAAAGGAAAAGGTTGGCTCACCGCGGAGTATCAAATGCATCCGCGCGCGAACCCGCCGCGTCGTGAATCACGCGACGGTCGCGGTAAAGCGCCGAGCGGACGTACCCAAGAAATTCAAAGATTGATCGGTCGGGCACTGCGCGCGGCGGTGCTTCTCGACAAGCTCGGCGAGCGCACCATCGCCATCGACTGCGACGTTCTCGAAGCCGATGGCGGAACACGAACCGCCTCGATCACCGGCGGATTCGTCGCCGTGGCGATTGCGCTGGCGAAGATCAAGGCGGCTGTGATTCGTGAGCCGATGGCCGCGACCAGCGTCGGCATGTTGCCGAGCGGAGAGATTGCGCTCGACCTCATGTACCTCGAAGACTCCAAGGCCGAGGTCGACCTGAACGTCGTCGCTACCGCGTCCGGAAAAATCGTCGAGATTCAAGGAACTGCGGAAGGCGCGCCCATCGATCGCAAGCACATCGACACGATGATCGACGTTGCGCTCGTCGGCGTGTCGCAACTGTGTGAATTGCAGAGGGCGACGCTCGCCAGCGTCGGCATCGATCTGAGCGCGCTCATCGCAAAATAGATTCATGGCGATGAAGCTCGTCCTCGCGACTCTAAATCGAGGGAAAATCAAGGAGCTTCGTGAGCTCTTGATGGATCTCGACATCGAGGTGCTTTCGATCGCGGACGCGTCGACGACGAAGTTCGTTGTCGTGGAAGATGGCGTCACATTCGCGGAGAACGCGTCGAAGAAGTCGCGTGCGGCTGCCGAGCTCACGCGTTTGCTTTCGCTCGCGGACGACTCGGGTCTCGAGGTCGATGCGCTGGGTGGCGCGCCCGGAGTTTGGTCGGCGCGTTTTGCGGGAGAGCACGCAACCGACGAGGAAAATAATGCAGCGTTGGTCGATGCGCTGAAATCGAAGACGGATCTGCGCGCACGTTATCGATGCGCGCTATCGCTGTTCGATCCGGCAACGAATCGAGAGTCGATCGTCGAAGCGACGTGTGAGGGGCGCATCACGCTCACGCCTCGCGGTGTTGGCGGATTCGGTTACGACCCGTACTTCATCGTCGACGGATGCGAGCGCACGATGGCCGAGCTCAATGCCGACGAAAAAAATTCACTGAGTCATCGCGCAAAGGCGCTCGCGCAAATCCAGCCAAAAATAGCAGGGATCATCGAGTCGGCGCGAGCAGGATCGGGTACGTGACCTTGCCCGTGCCCGACGACGGCGCGGGAAAGTCCATGGCTGAAAAAACGCGACGAATGCACGCTGCAACTTCCTTGTCCGAAATATTGGAGCCGCCGTCGGAGACGGAAGCTACCGAGCCTTGAGTGTCGATGACGAATTTGACGGTGACGCGACCTGCAAGCGCTGGGTCAGTGCGCAACCCGACCTCGTAACAAGCACGAAACCGGCCGAAGCTCATACGGCAACCGACGTCGCGACGATCGCAAACAGAGCCAAAATACAAGGTGATCGTGGCAATGCGCTATTGTCCGAAGAAATCGAACTGGCCGCCGCAACCCAAGCCGAAGACGAAATATTCGCGCGGGTAAGAATTGATCTGCCCGTTTTGGAAGCTCGCTCCGGTTTGTTGGTCGCCCTGGTTGGGGCCATAGCTGATGCCGCCGGTGGAGTCGGTCATCTGTCCG
>JBDTFL010000190.1:0-2504 GCA_039937955.1 Polyangiaceae bacterium
CGAAGCGGCGCACAGGTCGGTGACGGCGTTTGGGTCGCTGGCGCAGTTGGATTGGCCGGGCTCGGCTTGCGCGCGCTCGAACGACATGTTGCCAGCTCACTCCTCGAAGCTGCCGTGCTCGCGTGGCGTCATCCAATTCCGCGCGTCGACGCAGCGAAAAAGATGACGGCCGCAAATGCATCTGCCGCGATTGATTTGTCGGACGGCCTCGCACGCGACCTTTCGCATCTCGCGCTCGCCAGCAACGTTCGTATCGCGCTCGACGACGCAGCGCTCATCGCGCACGGCGATTTTTACGGAACGACCACCGCCGCGAATTTGCTCGAAGAAGATTTGCTCGAAGCGATCTTGTTCGGCGGCGAGGACTACGCGCTGGTTGCCACGAGTCGATCCGAAATACCTGGGTTTTTCCGCATCGGAAGCGTGGTCAGCGGGAAAGGCATTTCATGCGGCGCCAAAGAAATCACGCCACGCGGCTTCGATCATTTCTCCCCCGTCGGGGGTCACGAAGCGCGTGATTGAATCAAAATCTCGAGCAGCCCTTTTTGCGCGTGCATCCGATTCTCCGCTTCGTCGAACACCACCGACTGCGGGCCGTCTACGACGTCGTCCGTGATCTCTTCACCGCGGTGCGCCGGAAGACAATGCAGGACGATCGCGTGCGTCGCGGCTTGCGCGAGCAGCTCGGCGTTCACCTGATACGGCATCAAAATTCGTTTGCGCTCGGCGCTCTCTTTTTCTTGCCCCATGCTGGTCCAAACGTCAGTGGCAACGACATCGGCGCCGCGCACCGCTTCTTCTGCGGATTCGAACAAGGTCACATTTTTCGCGTCTTCACTCTTCGGTAAAAACGCCGACGGTGCACCGACGCGCAGCGAAAAGTCGAAGAGACCCGCGGCTTCGATCCACGACAGCGCCATGTTGCTGCTGCCGTCACCCAAAAACGCGATCGTCTTTCCGCTTATTTTTTCGAGCCTTTCTTCGATCGTCATCACGTCGGCGAGCAGCTGCACCGGGTGCGCCTGATCGGAGAGACCGTTGATGACGGGAACCGTGGCTGCCGCGGCGAGCTCGCGAAGGCGCGTGTCTCCGAACGTGCGAAAGACGATCGCGTCCGCATAGCGAGACACGACCTTAGCGGTGTCGGACAAGGTTTCACCGCGGCTCAATTGGCTGTCGGTTGCGCTGATCGAAATGGTGCCGCCGCCGAGCTGCGTCATCGCTGCCTCGAAGGAGAGCTTGGTGCGTGTCGACGGTTTTTCGAAAAGGAGCGCCAACGTTTTTCCACGCATCGTCGTGTCCACATCGCCGCGCGCCCGGCGTAGCTTCAGCTCGCGAGCGCGCAAGAGCAGCTCGGTGCGCTGCGTGATCGACAGATCGGCGAGACGCAGAAAATCCTGTTTCACGCTTGTTTTCCCGGCCTTTCTGTAACGAGCGACGCAAGTATCTTGTCGAGCGCAGGAACTTTTTCGGCGAGCAAATAGGCCCGCTTGGCAACGTGCTCGAGCTCCGCGACTTGCTCGTCGACGCGAATGGGCGCTGTTCCACCGGCGCTGGTTTTTCGGGCTGCGCTCGATCGTGGGTCGGCCGCTACCAGAGCCTGCTCATCCAGACGCGCGTCGATCGCCTTGGCTTGCGCGAGCGTGACCTTCGAAAGCGGCAGACCCATTTCTTGAGCGGTCTTCACGAGTGCACCGACCGCGCGATACGCAGTGCGAAATGGCACCTTGTGGATCAGGACCATCGCTTCTGCGATATCTGTAGCCTGCATGTAATCGTCGTCGATCGCCGCGAGACACTTGGCGCGATCGAACGAGACGTGGGCGAGACCGACCCGCAACATCGGCAGCGCGCCCAGCACCGTGCTGCGCGCTTCGAAAATCGACGCGCGATCTTCCTGCAGATCGCGACCGTAACCGCTCGGCAATTTTCCAACGAGAGACAGCAGAGCTACCAAATTTCCGGTGGTTCGTGAGCCTTTGCCGCGCAGCAGCTCGAAGAGATCCGGATTTTTTTTCTGCGGCATCATGCTCGAGCCACACGCGATCGCGTCGCCCAATCTCAAGAAGCCGAACTCGGAAGACGAGAAGTCGATCACGTCGGATGCGATGCGACCGACGTGCGTCATCAAGCGAGTCGCTGCAAAGGTGAAGTCGAGCTCGAAGTCACGGTCGCCAACCGTGTCCAAACCGTTCAGCGAGATCTTCGAGAAGCCCAAAAGCTCGCGAACCACTTCACGATCGATCGGGAGCGACGTTCCCGCGATGGCACCTACCCCGAGCGGCAACACGTCGGCTTGCGAAAGCGCGAATGAGAATGCATCGACGTCGCGCACGAGCGTTGCGCCGAAGGCCGCCCAGAAAAATCCGCCGGTGATCGGCATGGCGCGTTGGCGATGCGTGTAGGCCGGAAGCAAAACGTCGCGATCGGATTTCGCTCGCGCAGCAATCGTGTCGAGCGTCGTGGCGATTTCGGTCAACGCGAGACGACAGCCCTCACGCACG
>JBDTFL010000191.1:0-3465 GCA_039937955.1 Polyangiaceae bacterium
GAAGCGACTCGTCGAGTGCGCGCCTGCGCGATGAAAGGGCAGGAGAAAAAAGCGGGAGATGAAGGGGTGCCCCCACCCGACTCGCGAGCGTCACGGGGCTTGCCGTGCTCGACATAGCTTTAGCTAATCCAGCAAGCCCCGCGCCGCTCGTTCGGCGTGCCTCCCCCAAATCGCGTGCTCGGCGCCGGCTTAACATCTAAGTCTTTTCCAAACACTCCGCCGGCGCCTCCGCGCGCTCAGGGGGAGGGCTCGTGCTTCATGAAAGACTTCGCATGGTGCGTCGGCTCTCGATATGGAGCAGAGACCGAGCCTCATGGGTGTTGCCAGTATGCTGCTATGCGACGTTAGGAAAAACCGGAGCGCTTTCCGACCGCATGGCTCCGTTTCTCAATTGCTGTCAAACTCCTCCTCTTGGTTCGTATTCTCTGTGAAGGTTGGATAGCCGACGAAGATGCGGCGTTCCTCATGGGTGAGCGTTAAATACCCATCTCGCTCGTGACTCGTTGTGGTGAGCAACACGCTTCCGTCGGCGCGGAAGAAACACAGGTCTTCAGGCAACTGAGGATGGACCCAGCCGAACAAGTGGTCGATCGCCGACGCTAAGAAGGCGGCTGAGCCCGGCGCGACGTTATAGCGATAGAGCAATGCGCGTTCAGAACCGAGGAGCACGGTGCCAGGCCACTGTTGCACGCTTAGGACCTCGCTCTGGTACGGGCGATTCCGTTCGAGCTGGCGGGAAAGGCCCTCAGGAAGAGCGAGCGAGGACTCGCGAACGATCAGACCGAACGTAGCCGCGACCCGGCAACAAGCGTCGATTAACTCTATGTACGCTTTGCCGAGCGGCTCCGCACGAAACGAATGGCAGGTGACTCGCATTATTTCACCGGAATGTGCCCGACAGGGCCGACATGGCCATGAGGAAATTGTGATCCAGCCCCGCAAATCCGGACATGATGTTTATGCCGCTTGTTGATTCATGAGGAAATGATTTTCGAATTGTACCGGACTTAGAAAGCCTAAGGTCGCGTGACGGCGCTTGTAGTTGTAGAAGGTCTCGATGTAGTCGAAGATCGCGCGTGTCGCTTCAGCGCGGGTCCTGAATTTCGTGACGTACACCAGCTCGAGCTTAAGGGTCGCGAAGAAGCTCTCGGCGACGGCATTGTCCCAGCAATTTCCCTTGCGGCTCATGCTGCAGACGAATCCCGCGTCTTTCAGCGCCGATTGATACGCAGCGCTCGCGTACTGCGAGCCGCGGTCGGAGTGGTGGAGCATGCCGCGTGTGAGATCGCGCCGGCCGACCGCCATCCGGAGCGCGTCGAGCACGAGCGCCGTGTCGATGCGCGAGCTCGTGGCGAAGCCGACGACGCGGCGCGAGAACAAGTCGAGGATCGCCGCGAGATAAAGCCACCCTTCGGTCGTCCACACGTACGTGATGTCGGTCACCCATGCGACGTCGGGCGCGCTCGGGTTGAACTGTCGATCGAGCGTATTTTTCGCGACCGGCAGCGCGTGACGCGAGTCGGTCGTGACTTTGAATTTGCGTTTGCGAACGCTGCGAAGTCCGAGCTCGCGCATCAAGCGCGCGACGCGTTTGCGACCGACGGTGAAGCCGGCGTCGCGAAGATCGTGATGAATTTTGATCGCGCCGTAGCGCCTTTTCGCCCCTTCGAAAAACGCGCGAATGTGGATCGACAGCTTCGCATCGTCCGCGTCGCGCGCGCACGGCTTGCGCGTGCGCCACTCGTAAAAACCGCTGCGCGAGACCTCGAGAAGGTTGCAAAGTACACGCACTGGAAATTCGGCGCTCTTCGCGGCGACAAACGCGAACTTCACGTCGTCTGCCTCGCGAAGAACGCCGTCGCTTTTTTTAGGATGTCGCGCTCCATCTCCAAACGCTTGTTTTCTCGGCGAAGCCGCACCAGCTCCTCCCGCTCCGACGTCGTCAGCGCGTCCGCCGGGCCGTCGCCCGCGTCGATCTTCGCTTGCTGAACCCAGTCCTGCACCGACTTGCGAAGCAGATCGTGCTCGCGCGCGACTTGTGAAATCGAACGCTTCTCGTCGATCACCAGCCGCACGATTTGTTGCTTGAACTCACGCGTGAATTGTCGCCTCTTCGTTTTCCCGTTGCTCATCTCGAACTCCATGCTGCATCCTTTTCGATGCCGCGTCAGGTGTCCGGAAAAGCGGGGTCAGACCAGAGATACCCGGCGAAATTTCGATTCCCGTTTTACCCGTCGTGTCCATGATGGTCAGGCCATTTGGCGCGGAGCATACGCTGGTTAGGACGACGAGGCGTTCGAGTGTGAACGCAAAGCGTTAGCGGACTGACAGCCCTGCCCGTCCAAGATGGATCTGCGATTTCGGAAGACCACGAAATCCGCAGCTTCTCGAACGGAACGTTGTTTGCTGTTGGTCCGCGAAAATGATTTCAAAAATGGAAGTGCGCGGGCTCTTGCTCGTCGCGTGCGTGCTTGCGGGTTGCAGTAGCAACAGCTCGTCAAATGCCTCAAATCCTGCTGGATCGAGCGTTGGAGCAGATGCAGGCACGAGCGCCGCGCCGACGACACCCGTCCAAATCGCGGCGACTGCGCAATCGATCTATCAAACGGAGCCGACGGTAGCCATCGCGCCGAATGGAACGGTCGCTGTCGCATGGCTCGACCTGGAGCCAGCGACGGCAACCGTCGGTTTTGCGTTCTCGCAAGATCGCGGCGACACGTGGGGCGACTCTCAGCTCATGACACTGCCGAACGGCGCGTTCGCCAGCAACGAGATCCTCGTCGCAGATCCACAAAGCAATTTTTATTTGGTGACGCTCGCTGTGAGCAGCGATCAAACGTCGAGCAAGGTTCTCGTGGCCAAGGCAGCAGCCGGACAGTCGACATTCGGTCCGCTCATCGAAGCTTCCAATCCAGCTTCACCGCTTCCGCGCGACGCGAGCGCGATGTCGATCGCCCAAGATCAAAGCCTCAACGTCGTCTACGCGGAATACGCAGACACCACGTATCAAACGTCGATCGTGGTCTCGTCGCGAAGCACCGATGGCGGCGCGACGTGGACGCGCACCCCGTTGAACACGCAAGGCGCGTTCGGATGGACCAACGGCTGCGCGAGTCGTACGAGCGAAAAAGTTGCTGCGGTATTTTTGGACTACACGAAAGAAGATGCGTCGGTGCGTTGGAGCGACGACAACGGTGCGACGTGGCCGGAAGCCAACGAGACCGACATCTCGCCGGACGAGAACCCTGGCGAGTTTCCTTCATGCGTCGCGGACGGTACCGATCTTTGGCTCTTGCAGGGTGTCACGCACGAGCAAGCATCGACCACCGTGGAGCCGACCCTCGACGGAATCAAGCTGAGTCACTCGAGCGACGGCGGTCACACATTCGACCCCGCAGTCATGGCGCAAGACCCGGCAGCAGGCTCGAAGTACATGCGCTCGCTCGCGACGGTGCAAGGCGACGG
>JBDTFL010000192.1:0-4985 GCA_039937955.1 Polyangiaceae bacterium
TTTACATGCTGTAAGCTCGAGGTGAGAGATCGGGATGACGACGCAAGATCCGTTGAAGGTCGTGGAGCTGATCGAGGCGTGTTACCGACTCGAGGCTCCAGAAAAGGAATGGCTGCACGGCATCACGGACGCCGCCGCGCCGTTGCTCGATCGCGGAAAAGGGGTCGCTGCGTACCTGTTCGATCTGCGTGGCTCGAACGGATTTCAGGTGCTCGACGGATCGTTTCCGGAAGGGATCGATCTCGCGGGCATGCGCGGATTTCTTTCGAGCGTGCCGGTCGACTTCGTCAAATCGGTGTGGCTCGGCACACGCTGCGGTTACGTCTCGGAGAGCGACGGATTCGAAAACATGGCGCCCGTGCTCGAGAGCGCCTGTCACGCCGCTGACGTCGTCGCGCTCAAAGGCCGCGATCCGACCGGCTTCGGAATTTGGCTCGGAACACTGCTTCCGAAAGTCAGCGCCGCTACCGACACCGAAAACGCCGTGTTCGATCGCATCGCCACGCATCTTGCGGCTTCGTATCGCGCACGTCGCGCGCTTGGCGGTGCGCCGCTTTCACTCGACGAAAGCGACGCGATTCTCACCCCCGACGGACATGTCGAGCACGCGCGCGGCGAGGCTGAAAACACCGAGAGCCGAAACCTTTTACGCGAAGCCACGATTGGCTTCGACAAAGCAAAAACCGCCGCCGGACGCGCCGATCCCGCACGCGCGCTCGAGCTCTGGCAAGGACTCGTAGATGCACGCTGGTCGCTCATCGATCATTTCGATCACGACGGCCGCCACTATGTCGTCGCGCGCCGCAACGACGTCAAAATCGAAGGCCTCTCGGATCTCAGCGAGCGCGAGCGCCAGGTCGTCGCTTATGCAGCGCTCGGTCACGACAACAAAGTCGTCGCGTACGATCTCGGTCTTGCAGATTCCACCGTGCGCGTTCTGTTGCATCGCGCGGCCGCGAAGCTCAACGTCAAAGGACGCGAAGAGCTCATCGAGCTCTTCAAAAAAGCGAACGGCGACTGAGATCGTCAGACGACGAACGCGGCATGCAACGCGCGCTGCGCATCTGCCAGACGACTCGAGTCGATGGTCACGGAAATCCGAAGTGGGCTCGAAAACAAGGCATCTGGTGAAATTTTTTGCTCCGCCAAAATCGAAAGAACCCGACCGAGCTCGCTCCCCAAACCCGAGCCGACCACGCTCACGATCGCTTTGCCGTCGTGAAGCGCAACGTGAGCGCCCATCTCCGCGACGAGCGCGCGGCGTTTCTCTTCCCAATCCGGCATGTTCAAAAGCGGGATCGCGCATGAGGCGTCCCCTCCTGAAAAACACGCGTCGACCACGTCGATGCCAAGCTTGCTAGCGATCGACGACATACGTGCAAAGTGCACGGAGTCGAGCTTGGCATGAACGACGCGATCCAATCCGATGATCGCGCGCACGCGTGAGCTCGGGTTCTCGCTCGCGTCCTCTCGCGCGATTGTCTCTTTCGCGCCGGCGTGCGAATCGCCGGTTTTTCTCGCGTAGATCGCGATCTTCGCGCGACGTGCCCATTCCACCGCTTGCGCGTTCAAGACCTTCGCGCCGGCTTCGGCCATCTCTTGCAGCGTCGCCAAGTCGAGCTCGGGCAAATGCTTCGGATCCGTCACGACGCGCGGATCGGCCGAATAAACGCCGTCGACGTCACTATAAATTTCGCAGCGTTCTGCACCGAGGGCGGCAGCCAATGCAACTGCCGTCGTGTCGCTTCCGCCTCGTCCGAGCGTGGTGATTTCGCGTGTGTAGCTCATGCCCTGATACCCCGCGACGATGACGACCTTGCCGCGCGCGAGCTCGTCCTCGATGCGATGCGGGCGCACCTCGATGATGCGTGCGTCGAAATGGCGATCGCTCGTGATGATGCCGCTTTGACTTCCTGTGAAGCTGATCGCGTCGACACCGCGCGAGTGAATCGCGATCGACAAGAGCGCCATCGACACGCGTTCGCCGGTCGACACGAGCATGTCGAGCTCGCGGCGTGGCGCTTCCATATTTCCGCCACACGCGACCGTGACGCTCTTGGCGAGCGCCAAAAGTTGGTCGGTGGTCTTGCCCATCGCGCTGACGACGACGACGACGTCGTCACCGGCTTTTTTTGCCGCAACCACGCGGTCGGCCACTTCGATGATCTTGGCGACGTCGGCCATCGAAGAGCCGCCATATTTTTGGACGATGACGCTCATGCCTTACCAACGCGCTAACACGGCGCGTTCTTCGCCAAAAGATTCGCCAAAAAAATCATCAGAACTTGCGAAGTAAAATTCGCGCTTTTGCAAACCGCGCCGCGACGCCGACGATGCCGATGGTCGACGCAATTTCATCGAGGACCGCCAGCGCCTCCACGCGATCAAGCGTGTTTTTATGCGCAAAATGAAGCCGACTGAGCGCGCCACCAACCGACTCCCGCGCCTTCTCTTCGCCGACCGATGGCGTAAAAAAAGCGATGAGCTCCTCGACGCGAAGTGGCCCGGTGCTGGCGGCGTGGCTCGGCGGCATATGCGGAGGATCGGCTTCCGACATTTTTTTTAGCGCAACCTCATTTCGGGAAAGCGAGCACGACGCTCGTTGTGTTGTGGAATCCGCTCATGTCGCCGACGTCGAGCGCGATCTCGCCGTAGGTTTCGAATCCGGCGAGTGGCGCGCCCGAGAGCTCCTCGCTCATGCCACGCACTGCGCTCGCGAAATCCTCTTTCAAGATCAGATTTCGACAGATGCAGTCGAACACCAGAGCGCCCGCGGGTGCGTTTCCGCCGAGCTGCGCGCGCGCGCGACGTGCGGCTTCGCGTGCGCTTTCGACCTGACGCGCTGGCGTGCTCTCTGTGATGCGAACCACGGCGCCCTCGGGAATTCCGCAGGCAAAATTGATCGAGCCGTCGTCGCTGCGTGAGAGCGGCGCGCGAATCTTGTAAGCGTCGCCAGCCGCGAGCCCCGCTTCGTACATGAGCAAAAACGCGCCTTCGTCTTCTTTCGCGGGCGCCTTCACGCCGGTCTTTTCGAGCCAAACATCCCACGCGGGGCGATTTTCGATTTCCGAAACGACGTTGCCCGCCGATTTCGTGACTCTGAGCGGACCAGATTTCGCGAGCGGCGCGTGTCCGTGCGATACGCCGACGCCGAGTTGCTTCTTCGAGAAAATAAGGGCAATTACGACTGCGTCGGACGCCGCCTCGGTGCCGAGCCCGACTTCGGTCGACGTCATTTTCAAATCGTCACCGGCCGCACCGCCCGCCAAACGAACGCCCTCGCCGAGGAGCGCCGCCGCTGCAAGCGTCGTCTCTTCGCCATTTCCAGCGAGCGGATCGAGCAGCAAAACCGCAGTGCAGTGCTCGAAGCCGGGCTTCGTACGCGGGAGGCTCGCAAGCGCGTCAGCGACCGCCTTTTCGGGATTCGCTTTGAGACCTTTTCCCATTCCAGCGACCACCTCGTAGTCGCCGGAGAGCGCGAAGATCGACGCTGCGGCTTTGCGATCGCCCTTCTCCGTGAACTCGCCCGAGCTCGAAACACCGAGCAGCGTCGCAGTCGGAAAATTGCTGCCCACCGTCTTCATCAACGGCGCGAGCGGGTGCTCCGGCGATGCAAAAACGATCAAAAGCTTCGGTTCGTTCGACGCCAATTGCGCTTTGACGTTGGCCGATAGTGTTGTGGCAACATCACCTCGTTCAGCCATAAATGTTGCGATTCGCGTTTCCATGTTCACCCTCCGGCGCCGTCCGACACTCAGACTATCGTGCGACTCGCGTCAGCGGTGACATCCTGCAAAAAGCAGTGGGATACGGACTCCCTAGTGATCAACCCGCGCTGGTCATCAACTGGTTGTTAGCGACGCGGACGACGCGAAAATAGTGACGCCGTCGTCGGAAGCGATCCAAATGCGCGCCGTCGGCTCGTCCCACGTCAGATCCCAAACTACGCCGCGCACCACACCGATCGTTTCGACCAGGCCGGCCGAGGAAATTCGAACCACCCAGGTTGCTGCTGCGGAATCTGCGACGGCTTGAAGCGCGCCGACGATTGTTCCGGCTTCATCGAGAATCGCGGCGCCCACCAGCTTGCGTCCGCGAAGGTCGACCGTACGCGCGCGGAGCTCTTGCTCCATTTCGAGAAGTCGATGGGCCGGCGGTGAGCTCGGCGCGACGGCCTCAATCCGGTGCGTGAAGTGGCGACCGCCGTCCTGCGAGAAGAATGCGCCTGTGTCGGTTTCGAGGGAAATTTCCCCGGTTTTGCGATTGCTACGAAGCGCTCGCCACCCTTCGCGCGGTGCGCCTTCGGCCAGTAAAGGCTCGGCGTGGTCCGCCTCGATTCGCCACATTTGGGGAGGGTCAACGCCAATGGCGATCGCGTTCGAGCGATTCACGACGAGCGCGATGGTCGGCCCAACGAGCGCCACCGCGCGCGACTCCCAGCGAGGCTCGGCCCACGCGAATGGCGGGGCAGCCGAAGATTCGAGCTCGAAGAAATCCCGTTCGTCGCCTTCGCCCAATTCGTCGGCGTCGAGCGCCGGCAGATCCTCCTCGCGAAGCTCTTCATCGGCGTCTTGCGGCCCTTCTTCGCCCGCGTCCATTGCGGCGGTTGCTTCGTCGTCGCCGATTCCGAAGTCTTCGTCACCGACGCCTTGACCTTCGTCGTCGCCGAGCACGCTCTCTTCGAGGAGGCCAGACGCTAGCCCGGACGCTAGCTCAGATGCACGATCCTCGAGGAAATCAGCCTGATCGTCGAGATCGTTAGCTAGCTCATGATTTTCGAGCGCGCTGCCGTCCTCGTCGTCGAGGTCGTCGATCTCGTCCGGATCCACCGGGTCGTCGGTGCCGGTTGCGTCGTCGAACGCATCATTGCCAGCGTCGGCGGGAACCGGATCGAGGTCTTCGCTGTCCGACTCGTCGACCGATTCATCCTCCGATCCACCGTCGAGCGGCGGCAGGTCGATGTCGTCATCCGCAACCGAACCCGG
>JBDTFL010000193.1:0-2554 GCA_039937955.1 Polyangiaceae bacterium
CACCCCAGGTACGCGTACGGCGAAACGAAATCGAAGTAGAACGTGAGCGCGTTGTCGGCAGCCATACTGCGCACTATAGAGGAGGCCCATGAACCTGACGATGAGCGATGGCGTGGTCTTGAACGTCGAGACCGGAGGCGATCCAAACGATCGATTGGTGGTGCTCCTTCATGGTTTTCCGCAGTCGTCGCGGGCGTGGCTACGCGAGCTGGATCGCCTTGTAAAAGAGGGATTTTACGTTGTCGCGCCGGACATGCGAGGTTACGGAAAGTCGGAGAAACCGAGCGCGGTGTCGGCCTACAAGAGCTCACGGCTCGCGCTCGACATCAAAGAAGTCATCGAGGGTCTGGGCAAGAAAAGCGCGCTGGTCGTTTCGCACGATTGGGGTGCGGTCGTCGCGTGGGCGGTGGCGGCGTTTCATCCCGAGGTCGTTGAGAAGTTGATCATCTTGAATGGCCCGCATCCGGATCGAATCAAGAAGCTCTTGAAGACCGACCAAGATCAACGAAAGCGTTCTTGGTACATCTTCTTCTTCCAGCTTCCGATGTTGCCGGAGCTGTTCATGCGCAATGAAAAGACGATGCCGAAGGTGCTGCGCGGTGCCACGCCCAACGCATTTTCGGAAGAAGACATCTCGTATTATCGAGACGCCGCTCGTGCTCCGGGTGCTGCGCGCGCGATGATCAATTACTACCGCGCGTCTGCTCGTTACGGCTTGCCGCGCTTGCCGAAGGTGAAAGCACCGACACTGGTTTTGTGGGGCGAGCAAGACGTCGCGCTGTCGCCGAAGTTGCTCGAGCATCTCGACGAGCACGTCGACAATTTGAAAATCGAAATGCTGCCGACCGCATCTCACTGGGTCATCGAGGATGCGCCCGACGAGGTCCACGCTGCCATTCGCTCTTTTTTTGCGGGCTGACGCACTCTGCTGAGGAACATGGGCACTCCCCTCGTTGTCACAACGGGCGGAGGTGAACGATGTCAGGTGTCGACGTTGGAAACGGCGGCGGAGGAGGGCGAAGATCCGTCTCGGTCGAGATCAACATGGTGCCGATGATCGATCTCCTGATGGTGACGATCTCGTTTTTGCTCATCACCGCCGTGTGGGCGCACATGTCACGCATGGACGCGAACGCGAATGTTCCGCACGAATGCTCCGGAGACTGCACGAACAAGCCGGAAGACCCGCCGAAGACTCTGCACATCGACATGAAGGATCCGGCGCATTTCACGCTGACCTGGCGACGCGGCAAAGAGACGCTCGATCAGTTCGATGTTCCGCGCACACGTGTCGCGATGGCGAACGGAAAAGATTCGGGAGCCCGTTATCCGGAGCTCGCCGCAAAAATCGGAGAGACGTGGAAGACCGCCGGTGAGCATCGTGCAGCAGGCGATCGGGTGCATGACCGCGCGGTGCTTCACACCGACGATGCCGCGAGCTACGCGGATCTCGTTGCGGTGATGGATGCGATTCGCGCCGTCGATCGTCCCGTGACCGACGGCTCGCGCACCACGCGCGCACCCGCATTCGACCTTATTTTTTCGATGAATTGAATCAGCGCGCTTTCGAACCGAGATTCGCCGACGCGTGCTGTGCCGTGCTCGCCAAGAGCGCCGTTGCAGTCGGAGCTGGACCGTTTTTCTTTTCGGTCTCCGATGTCGTCGATGCATGCGCGACTGCGGCGCCGGCAACGCCGACTGTTCCCAGACCGACGACGAACATCCATGCGGCAACGGTGAGTCGTTGGTTCAATCGCGAGCGCGCGCCACTCGCCGGAATGCTCGGAACTGTCGCCGCATTCCAGCGCGACAAATCCATCGGCGGCAACTTCAAGCTCGGCGTCATGTCGAGCTCTTCTTCCTCTTCGTCCTCGATGATCACGTCCGCCGAATCGCTTTGGTAGGTCGACGCGATCGCGAGCCGCTGCTTGGAGTTCATGTTCTCGAGTTTTTGCTCCAGCTCACCGAACAGGTCGTGGCTCGACGAGGCCGGAAGTGGCGGCGGCTCTTTGCTGCGGAACGCGGAGGGTTGCTCCGAATCGCCGGTCGCGCTGATATCAATCAGCTTGCGGCAGATCGTGCAATGCGCTTCGCCGCGCTTCACGAGCTTGGATTGGATGAAGTTGACTGCTGCACAGGCTTTGCAAGTGATGAGCATCGGCGTCCTCACTCCTGAGAGCGGCACGACGCCAACGAAACTTGAGCGACAATTGCAAGGCGGGTTCAAAAGCGCCGATCGCGGCCGTTTTTCAGTCGAACGTCTGCTTCACTTGATCGGTGTTTTCGCTGACGGGGAACGAAAGTCGACGTGTTGCGCGGTCGATGCACGCTGCGGTTTTGTTGCTTTGCGGTGTGACGCGCACACTCACGCCGACCGGTTTGCCCTTGTGCACGGTCGCGCAAATTTCGGCTTTCGAGCTGTCGGGTAATCCGCAGCTCGCGAAGTAGCCGCTCGATTTGATCGGCGCGCCGAGCTGATCAGCGGTGAGATCCTTCGCGCCCTTTTTTCCCATCGTGATGTTCTGCGAGCTTTCGTCGAGCGCCTTTTCGCAGC
>JBDTFL010000194.1:0-6032 GCA_039937955.1 Polyangiaceae bacterium
CGAGATGCGGCCGCGGTCCAAAATGCGCATCGTGTCCATGAAGCCCTGGTCGACCTCACCGACGCGCTGCTCGTCTTTGATGCGCACATTTTCGAACGTGAGCTCGACGGTGTCGCTTGACCGACAGCCAAGCTTCTCGAGATGTTTTGATGCGGAAAAACCAGGGGTTCCGCGATCGACGACGAAAGCGGTGATGCCGCGCTGCTTGGCGACGTCGGGGTTGGTGCGGGCGAGAACGACGCAAAATCCGCCGACGCTCCCCTGCGTGATGAACATTTTGGTGCCGTTCAAAACCCAGTAGTCGCCGTCGCGTTTTGCGGTCGTGGCCAGTCCTGCCGAGTCGCTTCCGCTGCCCGGCTCCGTTAGCGCCCACGCCGCGAGCCATTCGCCGCTCGTGGCCTTTGGGAGATATTTTTTCTTCTGTGCGTCCGAGCCGAACGCGAGGATGTGTCCGGTACCGAGACCATTGTGCGATGCCACAGTGAGGGCCAGCGAGCCGTCGACCTTTGCGATCTCTTCGACGCAGATCGCATAGCTGGTCGTGTCCATCTCCGCGCCGCCGAATTCCTCGGGGATGCGGATGCCGAGCAGACCGAGCGCCGCTAGCTTCGGCACGATCTCGGTGGGAAAACGCTCCTCTTCATCCCACTTGCGGGCATGCGGCGCGACCTCGGCGCGCGCAAAATCACGCACCGTTTTCTGGAGGATGACGTGCTGCTCGGAGAGCTCGAAATGCACGAAATATCCCTACTTCGCGCGCATCTCCTGGTCAATCGAAGCATCGTGATCGCGATTTGATTTATGTGGCCGCCTGGACGCCTGCGCGTAGCTCGGCTTCATGGATCAGCACAAACGGAGACTGATCCGGAATCACCGTTCCCCGCCTTCGAGCAATGTGTCGTGGTCGGACAGCGGTCGCTGCCACCGCAACCGCGGGAGCAGCTCTTTTCTCCGCTTTGATCGACACACACACCGGTCGAGCAATCGTCACCCGAATCGCACGGCTCTCGAAAATCCGTCGACGTTTTTCCTTTGCTGCCGCGCAGCCGTTTTCCGCCGTCCCCCCAGCCAGCATCGAGGTCGGTCGGCGTGGCGAGCGCCGCCTCGATGAATGCACGCAGCGGCAATATTCGCGCGTAGGTCACGCCCGCAAACGGATCGCCGCATGGATTGTCGTTGAGCACGAGGCCAACGAGCTCCTCCGTGTCTTCGTCGAATGCCGCAGATCCAGCCTGTTTTGCGCATGGCGGCTCACTCACCAGAAATTCGTCCAAGCGTCCCGACATCACCGGTAAGTGATCGCGCAGGAGCTTCGTGGTCGCCAAATCCATCGGCTCGAAGCCCACAGTCCGTAGATGCTCACCCATGATCGCCGGCGCCGTTCGAATCCACGTGGGCAAGGCATCGACGACCGGACGATCCAAAAGCACGATGGCCACAGCCGCTCCGACGGTCGAAACGATTGGCGACAGGATCGTGCGCGCGCCGTACGCCATCGGTGGCGAGGACGAATCTCCCGGACGAATCGTCAGATTTTCTGCAGGAAAACCGGGGGGCCCCACACAGATCGATGACGTGAGCAGCGCATCTCCGGCAACGAGAACGCCCGCGCATTCGACCCCCGCACCATCGATGCCTACGACTGCGTTGTCGCGCGCGCCGTCATCGACACCGATCACGACCGGCTCCTCGTCCGCGCTGAGCGCTGCGGCCGAATCCGCCGACGCGTCGCTCGATGATGACGATCCGAACGAAGGCGAAGTTTGATCCGGCTCGCATGCGAGAAGCGCACACGCAAAAATAACGACGACGAAAATATTGAACGAGGCGTGCATACGTCATCGCAATGCGCGGCGCGTGCCACATCAAAACCCGTTAAAATAGGCATTTTGGCGATCATCAACTGTCGCGAACGATTTTTGGGTGTCCCCGGACAGTTGCGCGCATCTTGAACGCATGCGGCGATTGGCTTGCTGGGTTGGGGCGCTGCTTTTTCTGCCGACGTTTCCGCTTTCGTTTTTGTCGGTCACGACGCCGGTTTCGACCATTGGCTTTTTGTATGTCGTCGCCACCGTTCTCATCGTCAGCGGTCTTGCGACGGCGCCATGGCGACGCACAGAATGGCGAGGCATCACGCGCGTTGGTCTTCTCCTTCTAGTAGGAGTGCTCGCCTTTCGAATCACGACCGCAAAACACGGCGCCACGATTTTCATGCATCGCGGCGGTGCCGATTCGCCTCCGCTCGATCGCTTAATCCCGGAGCGTGATGTTTCGGTGACCTCGGCGCGCGCCGTAATTTTGGCGGGAATTCTCCCGACGAACGACACGAAACATTTGGTCGCGACGCTCAAAAAGTCATTTGCGCGAATGGACGCATCGGAAAATGCGTACCCGTCGCCGATCATGATGACCTTGTTGCAGCTGCAGAAAAGAGGGGCGACCGACACGATCGAAATTCCCGCACCGTCAGCCGACTCGCACGCCGCGGTCTTATTTCTCCACGGCTCCGGCGGAAATTTCACGCTGCAATGTTGGGCGGTCGCACAAGCTTCACGCAAAGCGAATGCCGCCACGTTCTGCCCTTCCACGCGGCTCGCCGGCGATTGGTGGCGCGGGGATGGTCCACAAATCACGCGCGACCTGCTCACGGAGCTACGCGCGCACGGCTACGATCGAATCGTGCTGGCCGGTTTGTCGAACGGCGGGCTCGGTGCGAGTCGCATCGCGCCGCAGCTTCGCGATCAGATCGTGGGCCTGATGCTCATCTCCGGCGCATCGCCCGACGCGGCGGCGGCAGGTGTTCCGACCATCGCGTTCGAAGGCGCGAACGACACGATGATGAGCCCGTCGATCGTTCGCCAATATGCGGAAAATACCGGGGCAACGTACCTGGAGCTCGACGGCACGCATTTTCTGCTGCTCGAAAAACTGGACGACATGACGCTCAAAATGTCGGCGTGGCTGACCAAGCGGTTTGGCTGATAGGCTCGCTGCGTGCGACTGCATCCCACGCAGGCGACCTTTCATGTAGCGATGGCGGGTGCCGCGATCGTCACGGTCGCGATGATGTTCCGAGCTCCGGCGGTCGCAGGCTTCGGCGGCGCGATGCTCTTGGCCGTCGCGATCGGTCGTGCATCGTCACTCGCCGCAGTCACGCGTTTGCGCGCTGCCGGCTTCGAAATGGTGTGGAACGCCCAACGCCGCGTCGCACGAACCTCACGCGGTGAATCGATCACGCTGCAAGCCGAATTGCGAAATCGTGGCGTCGACGAGATGCGCGGCGTCGGCGTTCGCGCGGTGATTTCCAGCATGCTCGAAGCCACCGTCGAGCCCACGCGAGTCGACTTGCCACCGCATTCGCGCGTGTCGGTGACGGTGACGATTCGCCCGAAACGCGTCGGGCGTTGGGGCGTGCACGGAATGGCGCTCGAGGTTCGTGGCGCAACGGCGGGCGGCGAGGCTTTGTACGAAGTGCCGCTGATGTTCGCGAATCCGTACGGCATCGAGGTGCTGCCGAAAGCCCTTCACCAATATTTGGAATCGCCGCGCGGCGGTCGCGCACGACGTGGCGCAGAAGCCGGAAAACCAGCTCCAATTGCCGGTGAGGGTGATCAGCTCCGCGAAATTCGCGAGCACGTTTCGGGCGACGCATTCAAACGCATCGCGTGGAAAGCGAGCGCTCGCCGCGGACGATTGATGGTTCGCGAAATGGAACGCGAAGAACGCGAAGTGGTCTGGCTCATGCTCGATGCATCGGTCGAGCTCTGGGCCGGCACCGAAGGCAAAGCGCCGCTCGACACCGCGGTCGAAGAATGCGCAACTCTCGCGGTTCGGCATCTCGCGCGCGGTGATCGGGTCGGCCTGGTCGTTTTTGCATCACGCGCCCGCACGTGGATCGCTCCAAAAGGTGGCCCCGCACACGCGAAAAAAATCGCAGCCGCGCTCGCGAGCGCTGCAAATATGGTCGACGCAGATCGCAGCGATCTCGACGAATGGGAAGTCGGCCAACGCGTTGCCGAGCACGCGCGGCCGCTTGATCCTCGAGGATTAGGGGATATTCCGCGATCGAATCTCGACATGCTCGCTGCGCGCGCTGAATCACTTCGCGCGCGTGCGCCGTTTGCTCCGCGCCTTCCCTTTGCGAAAAGCTCACGCGAGCAAACGCTTCGTCATTACTTGGCGTCGTTCGGCGTGGAGGTTCCGCCGCGCTCCGAAGGCGAGCAAGAGCTCTCGCACGCAACGCTCGCTCAAGCCCTCGACAAAATCGCGCGGGAGAAGACGCGTCCGAGCTTGGTCGTCATTTTTTCACCGGCGCCCGCTGCCAACGGCGAGGCGGCAAAATCGCTGCGCCGCCTTCGCGGAAGACGCATCGAGGTGCGTTGGGCGATCTCCACTGCAGAACGCACAGTTCAACACGACCCCACCGGATATCCGCTTTCGGTCGAAGAGGCCGTCGACGAAGCGGTTCACCTGCGCGTCGTCGTCGCAAAATCACGCGCCGAACGCGTATTGCGCAAGCTCGGTGTCCGTGGCCGAATCATCGAGCGCCGCCGCATGCCCAGCGAATGACCGACGCTCGCGCGCAGCTCCGAAGCGCGGGGCTCTCCCCCAAAAAAAGCTTCGGTCAGAATTTTTTGATCGATCCGAATATCTCGCGGGCGATCGCAACGGCGTGCGTTCACGACGACGAGAAGAACGCGACGGTCGTCGAGCTCGGCGCAGGTCTCGGCGCGCTCACACATCTTTTGGCCGAGCGCGCGCTGCATCTCGTGGCGGTTGAACGCGATCGCGATCTCGTTCCCCTTTTGCGTGAAAGCATGAAGGACAGCTCGTCGGTCGAGGTCGTCGAAGCCGACGCCCAGCAGATCGACATCGACGCTTTATTTTCCGGCAAATCGTCACCGCGCGTGCTCTGTGGAAATTTGCCGTATCAGATCACGGGTCGCCTCATCGGCCTCGCCATCATGCATGCGCTGTCGTTCGACCGCGCCGTCTTCATGGTGCAACGTGAGGTCGCCGATCGTTTGCGCGCGGAGCCGTCGACGAAAGACTACGGAGCGCTCTCGGTGTTCGCGCAGGCGGCGTTCGAGGTTTCGCTCGTGCGCGTCGTTCCACCCGGCGCATTTTTCCCGCCGCCCGACGTGACCAGCGCGGTCATCTGCATGAAGACGTTGAATCCACCCCGCGCGAAGGAGACTGAAACATTTCGCGCGCTCGTGAAGGGCGCGTTCATGCAGCGACGCAAAACGCTGCGAAATGCGTGGCGTTCGCTAGGCCTCGAAAAAATCGCGGCTGCTGCGGAGGTTGCTGGAATTTCACTCGATGCTCGCGGAGAAACGCTGAGCGTCGATCAGTACGAGCGCATGGCTACGGAACTGTCCCGACTCCCATATTGACGAGCGCGTTCAACGCGTCTTTGCGGTCCGGTGAGCTGGTGGGTGCGATCTCCAAAAAGCGTTTGTACTTTTCGATCGCGAGATCTCGAGCGCCGGTCTTTCGAAGTGCTTCGGCGGCTCCGAATTCGGCGTCGGCGAGCCAACCGGGACGCGGGTCGAGCTTCTCGCCTTCACTTGCGGCAAACATCAAATGCTTCACGGCCTCTGCCGCGCTGCCGCGATCGAGCAGCATCTTTCCGTAATGCAGACGCCACTCCGGAACGCGATCATTTCCGGCGATCGCCTTCTGCCATTCGGCCATTGCGGCGGCCGGATCGTTCTTGATGTCGTAACAAGCAGCAAGCGTCGCGTGGGCATCGATGCGCGTTGGCTTCAATTGCAACGCGCGCATGACGTCGCGGATGGCGTCGTCGACCGTGCCTTGTTTTTGCTCGAGCACGCCGCGCTGCCAATACGCATCTGCCAGCAATTTATCGAGTGAAAGTGCTTTGTCGATTTCATCTTTGGCTAGCGCAAGCTGCGCCGGAACCGCGTTGTTCGCCGCCCAACCAACATACAAATGATACTCGGCGCGGTTCTGATCGAGCTCGACGGCGCGTTTCAAATATCGCATCGCGTCCGCTTGCGTCGGACCGC
>JBDTFL010000195.1:0-2628 GCA_039937955.1 Polyangiaceae bacterium
TTTTGACGACGCCCATTTTCACGATCTGCCCTTCGCGTGTGAGCACGATCTCGAGGCTCGTGAAAATCTTCGGATCGTTCATCGGGTGCGTCGGCGGCAATGAATCCAGTGATCCCAAAAACGTGTCGGCGAAAATCGGGTGAATGCGATTGTGCATTCCGTTCAAGTAGGTCGCGAAGGGAACTGCGGCGGTGTTGAGCGCGGTCATGTTTCCGGGCTTCACGCTCGAGACATAATTCTCGATCGCGCTGCGCCACTTCTCGAAATTCGAGGCGGTCCACGAGCCGCGATGCTCGCTCTTGCGACGCTCGCCGTCCGCTTCGCGTTCTTTGCGAAGTTGATCTTGTCCAACGATCGCGACGACGCCGTTCTGATTCAAATTCAAATTCACTTGGCCTGGGCCTGGCGTTCCGCCGAGACCCATCCACGAAATCGACGAGCGCGGATGCCCATTTTCGTCGGTCGACGAGCCGTCGCTCTGACACGGATGATCAGGCGTGGCGTTCGGGCACGGATGCGCGGAGAGCGCGGGAACGGCACCCGGCCGCAGCGGATTGAACGTCCAATTTCCGTTGTCCGAGCTCGCGACATCGGGGTTCGCGGCTTCGTCACCGGCGGCCGGCGGAGCGGGATTGTCCGTGTTGTTGTTCGACGACGGCGCTTTGCCGTCACCACCCGCAACCGGCGGTTGCAGCGGCGGAGTGAGCATCGCGAGTGACATCGGGCGCAGCGGGTTCGGATCGCGAACCTCGTGCTCGGTGCCTTTTTCGCCGGGCGCTTTGTTCTTCTCGCCGTCGTGATCTTCGCTCTCGGCGATTTTCGTTTTGTCGGCGTCGCCCATGCGCTTGTCGGCGTTCGAATGATTTCCGCCGGGCGTAGGGAGCGCGTCGTCTTGATCGTGTGAGGTCTGCGTCGCCACCGATTCTTGGTCGACGTGGTTCGCCTGATCCGCGATGAAATGCGCGTTCGGATTGTCTTCTTGATTCGGCTGCGCGTGCTGCTTCACCGCGATGCGCTTGTCCGCAACGGGCTGCACCGGAACCGGCTCGTTCTTCTTGTCGGTCTTGACGAGCAGCGGAATTTTTTTCTCTTCCTGCTTTTTCTGCTCGGGCGTCGGCGGCTTGGTCGGATCCGGCTTCTTCGCCTCTTCTTTTTTCGCGATCTTCGGAGGCGGCGGCGGCGGCGGTTTGTTGGGCGCGATGTCGTTCGGTTTTACGCCGTTCTCGTACCCCTCGATGTCGAACGTCTGCTCGCTTTGACGCACGCGCTCGCGCACGTCTTTGCCGAGGTTGTTCAGCGCGACTTTGTCGACGTGATTTTCACCGATGACGTAACCGTCGGCCGCCACGAACATGTGGAAATTGACCGCGACGAGCGCCACGGCGAACCACACGCCGATAGCTGTTTTCGAAGTGTCGCGGAACACAGGAAAAGCCTAAAGCCCCTTGCCTCACGACGCCATAGTCCGGCAGGAAATTGGGGCGGTTCGCTACGAAATCGCGCAAATCGTGATAGGACCCAGCCCATGCCTGCGTACGAGATTCGCGGTGCCCTCGCGTCTGACGAGGACCAGCTTCTCGCGCTTGCTCACCATCTAAACACGGTGAATTTGCCCGAAGACCGCGCGGCGGTGGCGCAAATCCTCGATGTTGCGCAGAAAAGCTTCACCGGCGGGATTAAAGACCCCAAGCGTCGTGAGTATGTCTTCGTGCTGATGGACCTCGCGAAGAAGCAGCTCGTGGGAACGTCGATGATCATCGCGCAGCTCGGGCGCCGTGATGCGCCGTACATCTATCTCGACGTCGTCGACGAGGAACGTTACTCGGCGACGCTCGACAAGCACTTCAAGCACACGGCGCTTTCGATCGGCTACTCGTATAACGGACCGACTGAAATCGGCGGGCTCGTGCTTCATCCGGATTATCGCCGCGTGCCTGAGCGACTCGGTCAGTGCATCTCGTACGTGCGATTTCTGTACATCAAAATGCATCGCGAGCTCTTTCGCGACGAGGTGCTCGCGGAGCTTTTGCCGCCGCTCGAGCCCGACGGCACGTCGCATTTGTGGGACGCGCTCGGCCGTAAATTCACGGGGCTTTCGTATGCGGAAGCAGACCGCCTCTCCAAGCAAAACAAAGAATTCATTCGCGGACTTTTTCCGGAAGGAACGATCTACGCATCGCTGCTCGGTGAAAAAGCGAACGAGGTGATCGGCAAAGTCGGAGCGCAAACACGAGGCGTCGAGAAGATGCTTAGGCGAATCGGATTTCGTTACGCCGAGCGCGTCGATCCGTTCGACGGCGGTCCGCATTTCACCGCACCGACCGACGAAGTGACGCTCGTGCAGAAAGCGCATCGCGTCACCGTCGAGAAGATCGCGCCGAAGATCACCACCACGAAACGCGCATCACTCATCGCGGTCGAGTCGACCGAGACACCGTATTTTCGTGCGGTGATCGGACACAGCGTTGGCTCGGAAAACGCGACGATCGAGACTGACGTAGCGGAGCACCTCGGATTGTCCGTCGGCAGTGAAGCGTGGGTTTTGCCGCTGGATTGAGCGACCTTTCGACCTTCGACCTTCGACCTTCGACCTTCGACCTTCGACCTTCGACCTTCGACCTTCGACCT
>JBDTFL010000196.1:0-4167 GCA_039937955.1 Polyangiaceae bacterium
CAAAGCGCTGCAAGGCAAGACGTTTGCGTGCAACGGCAACCACGACCACGAGGCGCCCGCCGTCGTGGCGCGTGCAATGAAACAAAACGGAATCGAGCTCCTCGTAGACGAGGCACGCGAGATCGAAACCGAAATCGGTCCGGTGCAAATCGTCGGAATGGATTTTTCGTGGCGTGATCGGGCCGAGCATCTCGCGCGTGTGTGTGCACAATACCCGAGAAAAAAAGGTGTTCCGCGCATCGTGATGCTTCATGACCCGGGCGCGTTCAAGCATCTTCCGCGGGGTGAAGGCGATCTCGTTTTGTCGGGACACACACACGGCGGACAAGTCGGGCTGCTCAGCCTCGGCTTGCAATGGACCTTTTTGCGCCTGCTCGGAATCAAAATTCCGGATCACGGATTCTGGGCGCGCGGCACCGACCGCATGTACGTGCATCGCGGAACCGGTCATTACGGATTTCCGCTACGCCTCGGAGTTCCCGCAGAAGAAAGCGTGATGCGCGTGCATTTGCAAGCCGAGCAGCGCGCAGGCGTCTAGCCCAAGCCGAGCAGCGCGCAGGCGTATTTAGGAAGCTCTTAGCCCTAATCGCGTTCGTTTACGATTTACGTACTTGCCGAAATGCCGCAGTGCGCACTACGGTGGCCCCCGCATGAAGCGAACGATTCTTTCTAAATATGCCGTCGCCGGAGGGACCCTTGCGCTCCTCATGGGACTTGTCGGGTGCGGTACCGCCCACACTGCGTTTTCGGGTGAGTCTGTCGTAGCGGTTGGAACTCCGCCGCCGCCTCCTCCCCCGCCGCCGCCTCCTCCCCCGCCGCCGCCGCCTCCCGCGCCGGTCGAGCGCGTGAAGGTAGAGAACTCGCACATCACGATCACCGAGAAAATCCAGTTCGCCGATGCGAAGGCAGACATTCTGCCGGCGTCGAGCTCGCTTCTCGACGAGATCGCGACGGTCATCAAGGCGCACAGCGAGATCAAGAAGATCCGCGTCGAGGGTCACTCGAGCAACGAAGGCAAAGCCGCCTTCAACACGAAGCTCTCAGGTGATCGCGCAAACTCGGTCGTCGCAGCGCTCGTCACGCGCGGCCTCGACAAGGGCATGTTGACCGCGAAGGGCTTCGGCTCGAGCGTTCCGATCGGCGACGACAAAACGGAAGAAGGTCGCGAGATGAATCGTCGCGTCGAGTTCGTCATCACGGATCCGAAAGATCCGAACGCACCCGCCGACAAAGCCACCGGTCCCAAGATGGACAAGGCCGGGGACAAGGCGAGCGACAAGGGCACCAAACCCAAGAGCGACAAACCGAAGACCGACAAAACGACGTCTACGCCGCCGAAAGGAAAGCCGTGAAAACCGTACTCCTCAATCAGATGAAGCTCGGCGTTTTGGCTTTCGCAGGAGTCGCAGCCGTTGCCGGAATGACCGGTTGCGGCGGCGGTTCGCAGACGCGCACGGCCGATCAGTGGCAGCAAGAGGTCGGCAAGGAAATCGACGGAAAAACAGCCGATTTGCGTGCTTGCTATCGTCAGTCGGGTAACCCGCATCAAGTGGCAACCACTGCGCTGACCGTCACCGGCATGCCATCTGACGACGCGACGTCAACGCTCTCGGTTTCGCGCGCGAGCGTGGATCCGGGCTCGGCCGCTCTGGACGATTGCGTCACCAAGGCGCTCGCAGGTCTCCCGCTTCCGGCGGGTGACAGCAACATCGGTGACGGCACGTGGAAGGTCACGTTCGATCCGGCACAGCTCGATCCGACCGCACCGGTTCCCCCGGCAGCTCCAGCAGCAGCAGCGCCGCCCGCCATGGGCGCAATGCCGAAGAGCTGATTCCATCAGCTAGCTGGAAAAAAGAGATCTGAAAGAAATCGCTCGCTTGCCGCCTCTGATCAAAAGAGGCGGCGCGAGCGTTTTTCGTTTGTGGGAATTAGATGCGCTCGAGGATTGTCGCGATGCCTTGGCCTCCGCCAACGCACATCGTGATGAGCGCGGTTGCTTTGCCGGTTCGTTCGAGCTCGTCGAGCGCGGTGCTAACGAGCATCGCGCCGGTTGCGCCTAGCGGATGACCGAGCGCGATCGCGCCGCCGTTCACGTTCACGCGCGTCGGATCGATCTTGAGATTGCGTTGCGTTTGCAACACGACTGCAGCAAACGCTTCGTTGATTTCCCAAAGATCGATGTCGCCCGCCCTCATGCCGGCCAGCTTCAAAACTTTTTCGCTCGCCGGGGTCGGTGCGGTCAGCATGATGAGTGGCTCGCTTCCGACCGTGGCCAAAGCCCGAATGCGCGCGCGCGGCTTCACGCCTTTTTCTTTGATGTAACTTTCGGAGGCGAGAATGACTGCCGCGGCGCCGTCGACGATTCCGCTGGAATTTCCCGCGGTATGAACGTGATCGATGCTTTTCGCCTGCGGATACTTCGCCAGCGCAATTTGATCGAACGTCTCGCCTTTTGCGCCAACCGCGAGCTCGCCCATTTGCACGAACGACGCTTTCAGTGACGCGAGGCCTTCTGCCGTCGTGTCGGAGCGCGGAAATTCATCCTTTTCCAAGACGACGTTTCCGGTGAACGGATCCTTCACGGCAAACAGCGCCTTCGAATAACGACCCTCTTCGATCGCGATGGCCGCCTTCTTTTGAGACTCGAGTGCAAATGCATCGAGCTCTTCGCGAGAGAATTTTTCGAGCGTAGCGATGAGATCGGCGCTGATGCCTTGCGGCACTTGGAAGACGCGCTCACGCAGATGCATGTTCTGTCCATCGACGCCGCCGCCGTCCGACCCCATTGGCACGCGCGACATGCTCTCGACGCCGCCAGCGACGACCAGGTCCATCGCGCCGGATGCGACTGCCATCGCCGCGAAATTCACGGCTTGAAGGCCCGACGCGCAGAAGCGATTGAGCGACACACCCGAAACCTCGTCCGGCCAACCTGCGGCGAGCACCGCATTGCGCGCGATGTTTGCGCCTTGCTCACCGGCTTGCGAGACACAACCCACCATTACGTCCGCGACATTTTTCGGATCGAGCCCATTGCGAGCCTTGAGCGCATTGAGGACCTGCGCGAAGAGCTCCTGCGGATGAATGTTAGAGAGCGCGCCTTTGCCCGCTTTTCCTCGACCACGCGGCGTGCGCGCGGCATCGATCACATAGCTCTTCATGATTGGTCTCGCTCCTTGGATTACGACCGTAATATGTGGCTCGCGTGGGCGAAGGTCAACCCGAGTCGTCGCACCGAAATCGTCCAAAAAACCGGCGATTCGTGAACGGCTATTCCGAGAGATAAAACGGCGTGTTCACGACGACGACGCGCGGACCACCCCGCAAACGCAGCAACCCTTTTAAAATGATGCCCCGATTGTTGTGCAGGAGCGCGTGGTACCAGTGCTTCACCACGAGGTCCGGAACAATCACGATGATCTCGCGGTCGGGATGCTCGTCACGTAACTGCTCGACGTAACCCACGAGCGGCGCAAAAAATTGGCGATAGCTCGAGCGGCGCAAAATGAGATGCGGTGCTTTCACTCCCGCATCGCGCGCGGGACCCACGACCATTTTTTCCCAGATGCCCGTGAGGCTGCACGATGCGTCGTCGGCGAGAATGTGGAGCGCGCGCACGTCGGTCGAGAGTCCGACTCCGAAACGCAATCCGCGGCTCGTGAGCTTGTTCCATGATTGCACGGGCACCACGACGATCGGCGGATGCGCGTCGGCGACGTCGAGGGGCGATGCGTCGGCGACCTGATTTCCGACGTAGCGATAGTGGTGATTGATGCGTGAGAAGACCAGCACCACGAATGGAACGACGAGCACCGTGACCCACGCGCCCTCGGCGAATTTTGAGACGATGACGACGACGAGCGTGATGCCGGTCGCCAGCGCGCCAACCGCGTTGATCCATTGCGATTGGCGTTTGCCGTGACCGCCGACTTTTTCCCAGTGCGCGACCATTCCGGCTTGCGAGAGCGTGAACGCCAAAAATGCGCCGACCGCGAAGAGGGGGATCAGTCGGTCGGTGACGCCGTCGAATCCGATGAGCAATATGGCTGCGACGACAGCGAGCACGATGACGCCGTACGAAAAAACGAGACGACGCCCGCGTGTCGCGAAGGTGTCGGGGAGAAATCGATCGAGCGCAAGCACGCGGCACAGGCGCGGAAAATCCGC
>JBDTFL010000197.1:0-6965 GCA_039937955.1 Polyangiaceae bacterium
CCGCGGATGCTCTCTTGCGTCGCGAGCTCGTCGAATTGATAGAGCCACTCGAATGCGGTGAAGCCCTTCGCCTGATGACCGAGTGCTTCGTGGTGGTCTTGCGCGAAGTACCCGACCGATGTTTCGTGTCCCCAGCGAACCTCGCCTTTGTCCGGCGAAAGAGCGTCTTTTTTGTCGGCCTCGAGGAGATGCTTGTCGCCGCCGACCATCAGCTTCAAGAGCGTCGATTTGCCGATGCCGTTCGGACCAGTGACAGCGATTCGGTCGCCGCGGTTGATGTTCAAATTCAAATCTTTGAAGATTTCTTTCTTCTTTCCGAACGACTTCGAAACATTGTCCATTCGAAGCACGTCGCGGCCGCTCGGCTTTTCGAACTCGAAGCGAATGAACGGGCGCACGAGGCTCGAGCGTTTCAGCTCTTTCACTTCGAGCTTTTCGATCTGCTTCACGCGCGACTGCGCTTGCTTGCTCTTGCTCGCGTGCGATCCGAAGCGGTCGATGAAGCCTTGCAGCTCTTTGATTTTTTTCCCGGCGGCTTTGTTCTGCGCCTCGGCCTTCTGGCGTGTGTCGTATTTTTGCTCGACGAAATCCTCGTAAGATCCCGTGTAAAACGTGATCGTCTGATAGTCGACGTCGGCGATGTGCGTCGTGATCGCGTTCAAAAAGTGGCGGTCGTGCGAGATGACGACGAGCGTGCCTTTGTAACTGAGCAAGAATTCTTCGAGCCAGTGGATCGATTCGAGATCCAAATGGTTCGTGGGCTCGTCGAGCAGCAAAACATCGGGACGGCCGAAGAGCACTTGCGCGATCAAAACGCGAAGCTTGTATCCTGCAGGTAACGTGGACATCGGCTCGAGATGTCGATTTTCCGGGATGCCGAGACCGACCAAGAGCTCGGCTGCTTCTTGCTCCGCGACGTAGCCATTTTCGTCGGCGACGATGCCTTCGAGCTCACCCAAACGAATGCCGATCTCGTCGGTGATTTCGCCGGCGTAGAGCTTCTCTTTTTCCGCCATTGCTTCCCACAGGCCCTTGTTGCCCATGATGACGGCGTCCAAAATGCGCTCTTTGTCGTACTCGAAATGGTTCTGCTTCAAGACGCCCAAGCGGAGCCGCTCGGGGATCTTTACGTTGCCGACGTCGGAGTCTTCGTCGCCGCCGAGCATCTTGATCAGCGTGGATTTTCCCGCGCCGTTCGCGCCGGTCAGGCCGTAGCGCTTTCCGGGGTCGAACTGAAGCGAGACATTTTCGAAGAGGATCTTGGGGCCAAAGCGTTTGGTGAGGTTTTCGAGGACAATCACGGCGGCTCTCCTCTACCACGCTCTTTGTGCAAAGCGCACGGCGCAAGGATATCGTCGGAGGTAGCGCATGAAAGGGTCGTGGGCGTACGTCAGCGGATTGCTCGATTTGCCGCAGCTGAAAGACTCGGCAGCGCGGCTAGCGGCATGGCGTCAAGCACTCGTGACGCTTGCTCATGAAGATGGCGCCGAAGCGCTCGACGGCCTGCATCCCGAGACGCTGGCGAGCGCGGTCCAAGTCGCGCTGAAGACTGGGCTTGCCGATGATTTGGAGTGGCTCGAGCCCGCTGCCGCAGGAACTGCTCTGTATGCATTGGCAGCCGTTTTACCGGCTGGAAATGAACAACGTGAGCTTGGTCGGCGCGTCATCGCCCGACTGAATGCAGGGAACGCCGAGACCATCGCCGCGATGGCCACGCGCATGGCGCGAACGTCGGCGAAGGCCGTCGCGTCGCCGGGAATTCGTGCGCGCATCTCGCTCGTCGTCGAATTGCCGATCGGGCTCGGCATTCAGGATGGCCCGCTCGCGTTGGCGCTGGCATCGGGACGCGATCTCGCGCGCGACTGGATTGGCGGCCCGTCGATGGGATCGCTCCCGGCTCGACGTTTGGCGGCTCGGCTTTTGGAGCGTGCGGCTCGCGAAGCAGCGACGCGTGCGCAGCAAGGCGACGACCATGCGATGCGCATTTTTCGCAGCGAAACCATCCGCGACGCGTGGGGCCGGTTGCTCGACGATCGCGAATCGCTCGTTTGGCGTCACGTCGCCGTGGCACGCGGGCTCATCGCGCCGTGGAACGTCGAGCTGAAAAACGAGACGTTCGGATCGCTTGCCGCAAATCTCTCACCGACCGAATGGCGACGCGGCGCGACCTCGCTCGCGGCGATGGTGGCCGTCAATTCGGAAGCAGCGCTCCGCGCCGTGGACATGGCGATCTCCTCGGGCGCGATCAAACGTGATCCTGGTGTCGCGGCGGCGTTCATTTGGGGAATCGCGCGTGCGTCGGAAGCGGAGACCGAAGCCGCGTCCAAGCTACTCGACCAAGTCGTCACCGCTGCACCACTCGACTCTGCAGAGGCGCTCGCGGAGCTCTGCGCCGAGCTCGGTTATGCCAATTGGGTGACGAGCACCGCCCAATCGCTCGCGGCGATCATGCGTCGCGGAAGAAAAACGGACGACGACGGCCGTGAAGCTTTGGCTCGAGAAATTGGCTCTGATTTGTCGCTGGAGCCTCGCGCCGATCCGCCGGTGCGCGATCAGCTTGCGGCGGCGCTCGAGGTATTCGCGACGACCGGCGCACGTGCCGCGCACGAAGCTGCGATTCAAGTTTTGGCGAGTGCGAGTGGCGCGGTCGACACGCTGATCGCGCTCGCACAAGAAGAAGATTCGGGCATCGGCGAGCGAGGCGCAACCAATGCGCGCCGAACGTCGCTCGCAGTGCTCCGCGATTTGGATCTCAGCCTGCTCGAGCGAAATGTTTTGTCGGATTTGCTGAAGCTCGGAAAGGGCGACAAGGCCGAGCGCAGCGCCGCGGATTTGGAACGCGAGCTCGACACGATTCGTGAGCGTCTCGCCGAATGGGTTCTCTCGCGCGAGGTCGCGCCACAAGAGTCGACGCTATCGCCGCCCGCACATCTCACGCTTCATCTTCGTCGCTTACGCGCGCTTTTGCATTTGGTCGACGGCGATTTGGGAAGCGAGGATGGTCCACGATCCAACCGGAATCGCGCTCGGTGGTCGAAGGTCGTGGGTGCGCTGCTGAAGCGTTTTCAAGCGGAGCCGCCCCAAGAATTGCGTCGCACTTTGTTCGCGGCGCTCGCGCGGGCGCTCGATGCGCTCGTGCGTGTCGATGCGCTGGACGCAACTGACGTCTTGCTGTTGGTCGCCGATTCGTTTGTCGAGCCTTCGGAGCTGGCGACGCTTTCGGAAGCGTCGATGGACCCCGATTTGATTCGCGTCTTCACACGCTACGCATCCTTTTTGGCGGCGTGCACCGCTGCCGGCCGAGAGGTTCGTGAGGTTCGCGACTCGATGTCGAGCATCGATTCGTTTGCGCCTCCGAGCATGGCCTTCGACCCACGTCTGCGCGCGCTCGAGGAGCTCGCACGTGAGCTCTTCGCGGACGCCTCACGTCGCGCTGAAATTCTGCGCACCGCACTCGTCCGACTTCATATGGCACTAGAGGCCGTTCGCATGGCGCCGTCACTCAGTGCGTTGCAAACGGTGGTGAGCGGCGACGTCGACGCGCTCACGAGCTTGGTCGTCGCACTACGCTCCATCGGACAGCTCTCGCGCGTCGCGCGTTCTCGCATCGACTCGGACGGCTCGCAGAGCTCGACCAGCATTCCTCCGAATCATGCGGAAAACGCCTCGATTTCGGTCGCCGTCGCGCGGGTCGTCAGCGGCGCAGAGGTCGGCCTTGCTCCATCGGCAGTAGCGAATTGGCTCCGTGATCTTTGTGCAGACGTTCCGATCGCGCTCTCCGATTTGGTGGGCTCTGCGCTCGCTCATCTCGCGTCACTCCCGACCGTCGTTCGCGCCAAGCACGTGAGCCTGTCGATGAAAGCGGTGAGCACCGCCGACCAATTGCCGTCGTGGGTTCCGGCACGTCGCACGCTCGGCGGTTTTTACATCGTTCGTGCTTTGGGGACGGGCGGGGCAGGGTCGGTCTTCGTCGTGCATCGCGTGGAAGATCGCCACGAGGTCGACGCCGAAAAATTCGCGCTCAAAGTTCCCGACTATTCGGCGAGCGCAGCGCGTCTCATTTCCGAAGCCGAGTTCCAAAAAATGTTTCGCGACGAAGCGTCGGCGCTTCTCGCGATCCCGTCTCACCCGAACCTCGCGCGATTCGTCACGTTCGATTTGGCAGCCCGACCCAAGCCGATTTTGGTGATGGAGCTGGTCGAAGGCGCAACGCTCGAGCATGCGGTCGAGGCACGCGCGCTCGACATGAATCGTTGCTTCGCGTTGCTCGACGGCGTGCTGGCCGGGCTCGAAGCAATGCACGACGTCGGCGTCGGACACCTCGATATCAAGCCCGGAAACGTGGTGCTTCGTGAAGGTCGCGATCCAGTGCTCGTGGATTTCGGTCTGTCGGGTCGCCACATTCGCCCGGGTTGCGCGACCGGTCCGTACGGCGCGCCAGAAGTTTGGGGAGCCGAGGTTGACGGCGCAAAGCCCACCGCGCAAGCAGCAGATGTCTACGCGTTTGGTTGTCTCGCCTTCGAAGCACTGACTGGCAACACGCTCTTCGACGCAAGCTCCGAGCTCACGCAAGTCGCGATGCATCTGTCGCACGATGGTCTGCCGGAGCCCGTCGCATCGCTGGCGTCGCGCGTCGGGCTTTCGTCGCTCGCGGAGTTTTTGCATTCCACGTTGCGGCGGTCGCCTCAAGATCGCGCCAACGTCACGGCCCTTCGCAGCGCGTTGAAAAAAATCGCTCCTCAGCTATCGAGTCTGAAATGGCCGATCGCAGTGTGACGTCGTTGCCGCTCTCCACCGTGCCGGATCCGGACGGCGCCGATTGCGTGGCGTGCGGTCGCTGTTGTCATCATGCGCCGCGCACCGTGCACTTGCTCGAGAGCGACGACCAGCGCATGGGAAAAAGGATGCTTGCACAATACACGGAAGAGGATTCCACGCCGCCCGGTTGGCGCTTCATGAAAAATCCTGGAAACCGCTGCGGCGCTCTCGACGTATCGCAAGAAGGGCTCTTCCCGTGCGCTGTCTATTCCGTTCGTCCCGAAGATTGTCGCATCGTAGAGCCCGGCTCACCGTGCTGTTTGGAGGCGCGCTGCTTGGGTCATCTCGGCAGCTCGGTCGAGTTCAAGAGGCCAAGCTCGATGGGGATAGCGTGAAATCAGCTTCATTTTACCGCATTTCAGCGATCGCCGTATTCTCCGCGTGCGCGCTCGGGTGTTCGCCGTCGGTAGACGTCACGCGCGTCGTCTCGCAAGATCAAGCGGCGCATTACGCCGGCAGCAAGATGATGCCTGCGGCGATCGTGCACGCCGACGGCTCGCGCACCGAGCTCACGCCCGACACCACCATCGTCGTCGGTCTGACCGATTCAGCTGAGGGCGTGCCTCGCGAGTCACGAGGACGCGCGATCATTCCGAAATCACACGGCGCCTTCGTCGTTCACGTCGGACCAAACGACGTCATTCAAGTCGACACCGACGATCGCATCACGGGTGTTCGCTCCGCGGACGGTCATGTCGTTGCGTTCGTTCCCGGTACCGCATTTTCTCCGGAAGGCAGCGACGAGGTTCGCGGTCATCTGGCAGGCGGCGACAGCGCAATCGAGCTCGCGCCCGCCGACCGTGTCGAGATCAGCGGCACGCTCGGGCCCGACGACCGCGTCCAAGGCCTTGGTCACGTCGAATCGTCGCGTTACACGTTTGCCCTTGTTTTTGGCGGGATCGCGACGGCTCTTGCTTACGCGCCAGTCGCCGTCGTGGGCGCAGAATCGTCGCGTGCTGGCGACCGCGTTTTGTTTCTTCCGATATTCGGACCTTGGATCGATCTGCTCGGCCGCGACAAATGCATCACGCCGCCACAGCTCGCGACCGACGCGGCAATCCCCACCGATCCGTGTGTCGCCGAAACCGCCAACCGTGTCGGCATCGTCATCAGCGGTATCGCACAAGCGATCGGCGGCACGCTCTTCCTGATTGGATTGCCCGAGCACGCGGAATGGATCGAGGACGAGCCCGGACACTCGAAGCCGAGCGCCGCGCAGCCGTCCAGCAACCCTGCCAAACGCAAATCGCTCGGCTTTTCCTGGTCGATCGTGCCGCTCACTACTCCGACTACGGCCGGTCTTTCCGCCGTGGGTCGTTTCTAGAGACCGATTTTTTTCGCAAGCTCGCCAGACACGTCGGCGGAGACGATTGCCGCGAAATTGCCAATCGGCTCGTCGGCCACGAACAGCACCGGCAGGTCGTCGTCTTTGCATTTTGCCGCGCGTGTGACGAACACCATCGTGGCTTCGTCGCCGGCGATATCGCGTTTGTGGAACGTGATATTTTTTGCTTGGAGCAATTCTTCGATCCGAAGCAGCTCGCGGGTGTTTCGGTTTTTCTCGAAGTAGAGCGTGACGGGCGCGAGCACTTTCGCTTTCGGCGCGGCGTCTTTCGAAATCGGGCCTTTTTTAGCCAAAATTTTCAGCTTTTCAGTTGCCGCGTTTCGCTTCACCAGCTCCTCGTTCGAGCAGAGCGGCATGCCGACATAGAGATTCGCGCGGCGCGCGAGATCCTTCGTGACGCGAATCGGAAGGAGAGCATCGCCAACGGGCGACGTGATCACGCCGTGCAAACGCGTACGAATGAGGTCGAGCATGCACGGAAGCTGCCTCGCCGCGGGATTCTCGTCAAGCGTCCCGCATTTCGGTAACCTCGCGCGCATGAATCGGAACGAGAGAGCGTTGGGCTTGGGAGCAATTCTGATCGTGAGCTGCGTCGCATGCGACGACTCGTCGTCTTCGTCGGCGGGTGCTGCGCCAAGCGCGTCGGCTCCCGTGGCCGTCGTCATCCCGTCGGCTACCGCCACGCCGAGCGCGACGGCTGCGGCAAAGCCGAAAATCGTGTGCGATCCGAGCGCGACGACCATCACGTTCAACGAGCCCGGTCTCGAAGCGGAGATTCGCAAGAAGGTCGCAAAGCCCGACG
>JBDTFL010000198.1:0-7593 GCA_039937955.1 Polyangiaceae bacterium
GGCGCAGCTCACGTTCGCAGCGATGATGACCGCGCGCGCGACGCTCCGTTTGAGGCCAAAAACCGCGCATAACTGGCGATCGGTCAACTGCGCGTACCGCTCTTGCTCGCCGAACCCCCTTTGCTCATCCTTCTCACCCGGACGATGGCCATTCGCATTAAAGCGCCGACACTGAGCAACCGCTCCGCCTCGCCCTAGCATCGCCGCGACGGTGATAACCTCCATCACGAGGCGCGATGGACTGGAAGAACGCACACTTAAATGGAGAGAGCGTTTTCTAGGCGCCGCGCGCGATCGTCCTCGAAGCTGCGCGGAGCAGTGATGTGCTCTCGTCGTGGTCGTCACGGTGGGTGCTTATTATCCGGGTGATGAGCTGAGCGTTACGCCTGATTTCATGACCGAGCTCGCGGAGTGGATAGCCGATTCGGCAGCGCGCGTGCATGCCGCCGCCGGCGCTCGAGGGGTGGCTGGGCTCGTTTCCGAGCGCGACTTCCCTCGGGTTGGATCGTAGCGCACTGGTATTCCGCGGAAGCCACATCTCAAAGACGCGCGTTCATCTTCGGTGGAACGAATCCGCGCGCTGGCTGCCGATGAATTCGACAACTCGCGAAGACCTCCACGGCGTTTTCATTTCGGCTTTTGCTTGGAGCGCCGCGCGCACTACTTATGTCGTGGGTGACAACGGCACCATCCTCACGCAATCGTTCGCCGAGCTCGACGCGCACCTCAAAGGTCTTGTCGCGTGGAATTACGGCGAGCCGCCATTCGAGAAACCGATACCAAGCTGGAAACCGCAGGTCGTCTTCACCAAGAAAAATCTTCTGTCGGTCGGTGGAGCTGACGGCGATGTCTTCGTCGGCGGCGCAGATGGGGCGCTTCTTCATTCCATCGCGCGCGTGCACGGACCGTGGGCGCTCGAGCAATCCGGAGTAAAGGATGATTTGATCAGCATTGCGTATGCCTACCAAACCGTCGTTCTCGGAAAAGACACTCATAAGGCACCCGTGCTCTACATCGGCGAAGCGAGCGGCAACGCACTTTGGCTCGATCTCGCAAAACCAAATTCAGGATTTCACAAGGTCGATTCGGTCAACGGCGCGCACTTGAGCGTGGTGATCGGCGAAAACCATTGGGAGTATCGAACCGATCCGATCGAGGAGAGCATTTACCTGTTCGACACGAACGGCAGCATTCTTCGAGGGGTTCCACACAAACCGGAATCTTGAGTAAGGCGTGGCTTCGATCCGTTGCCGACGCCGGCACAGCGGGGAAGTAAGCATCGGCCCACGTCAGCGCTCGAGGCGCAGGCGAGACCTATCGGGTAGAGCGTTGCGTTTTTTTGCGCCCCATGAGCAGTCGCAAGCGTGGACGCTTTTTACGCTTGCCGAGATTTGCTCGTGAAGCGATGCACGGGGGTCAGCGTGACGAGGGGCAACGCTTGGTTACGTCGACTTACCCGATATGAAAAAACAAACCGAAATTTCCGCTGCGGGTAAGTCCAAACTCACCGCGCTGAATGGGAGACCGGCTGCCGCCACCGCCCTTTGCGAAACTGGTCGGCCAGCATGAGCAACCGTGACGTGTCCTTCGAGTCCGTGCCTTTGAAAATTCCACTTTGCATGAAGTCGTTGAATCCCCGCATGCGCTTCACCGATGGGTCGTGACTCTCGACGAAGCCCATCGACCATTCGGCAAATGTTCGCTCACGTATCGCACCCTCGAACAAGCGAAGAACATCTTGATGGCGCGCGTCGTTTTTGATTCGAGCGAATGTTGCTTTTACGGCGCTCTCTGGCCCTTCGAGCGCTTGCATGAACGTGCCGTTCGCATGGAGAAGCATTCCCGAGATCCCGTCGGCGGTATTTCGAAGGCGCGCCTTCTGAAGCGTCGCGACGAGCTCAGACGGCAAAAACGGACGACGTGCGGCGCTGACGTAGACCACTTCATAAAGCAAACTGCTCATGCCGATCCGAACGGCTCCAGCGCGTGAAATCTTTAATCTTTAATTTGCGAGCTTGGTCTCGAGCGTGAGAAAGAAAAAGCCGCCTGCGCACGCGCGCAGACGGCCATCGAGCGAGACCGAGCTTCGTGTTGGTCAGAGGCCTTTGGATGCCCAGACCGGCTTGCTCGCCGTCGTGTAGATGACGACGTTGCCGTCGGTTTGCATTTCGAGGAATGAGCCACCTTTGGATGCGGTGCTCGAGCTCCACAGCGCACTGCCCTTCGAGTCGTACACGACGAAGTTGCCGTCGGTTTGCATCACCGCTTCATAGGCATTTTTGCCTTCGGTGTACGTTGCCCAAAGGCCGGTCGTTCCTTCGTACGCGACGAGATTTCCATCCGTCTGCATCGCGAGCGTGAATCGCCCGTCGCACGACATCAAGCTTTCGCCGACCACCAATCCTTGACCGGGCTCCAATGCTCCGCAGCTCGTGGGCTTCGGTGGTGCGTTCGGGAACGACGTCGTCGCAGTTGCCCAGAGCCCCGTCGACCCGTCGTAGATGACGATGTTGCCGTCGTCTTGAAGCAGAAGGCGCGCGCCCGCGTGAGCACCCGTGTGCGACGCGAAGAGCGGATTGGAATCTTTGCCGTACACGACCAGGTTGCCGTCGGACTGCATGTCCGCGACGTCGCCGCTTCCGACCGTGCCCGCGCTCCACATCGCGCCGAGTGGCCCATACTCCGCGAGGTCGCCGTTCGGCTGCATCACGAGCTCGAAGCGATCGTCGCACGAGCGAATTGCAGCTCCCAACGTGAGTCCGGTTCCGGGTTCGAGAATTCCGCAGCCACTCGGCGCGGGCGGCGTCTTGGTGGGAGGACCTTGAACGGGCGGCGTTACCGGCGGCGTTACCGGGGGCGGAGTTACCGGCGGCGGCTTCACCGGCGGCGGCTTCGGTGGAGCTGTGAGGTCGTTACGACGAATCGCGTGGTAGACGCGCGAATCGCCCTCGAAATAAAGGTCGTTCTTGCCCTTGTACGTAATCGCTTGGACGAACTTGCGTGCGATCTCGTGACAATCCCATTCCTCGTAAACGAGAGCACCGTTTCCTTCCATCGACGAAAAAAGTTTGATGTGCCCAGTGTGATCGCCGCTGTCGGGACCAGCAACGAGCGCGTCTCCCGTTTTCAACTCGGCGATCGGGATGCTCGTCCATCCGTTGGATCCGCCTTCGTCGTGCATGTAGGCCGCTGTATCGGTCTGCAAGTCCGCTGGAATCTGCCAAACGTACGAAACGAACCCCGAGCAGTCGCTGCGGTAAGCATCCCAGGGGCCGTTCGGTTGATCGCAGATGGGGGCGCCGCTGCAGATTGCATCGTGCTGACCTTTGGGAGCACCGCAGTAATAAATGTCGTGCGTGAGGTAGTCGTTGGCGCGCGACATGATGCTGTCGACGGTGATCGGATCGCTCGCGGAGGTCGACGACGTTCCGTCATCGCCGACGTTCGACGAACAACCGCTGAGCGCGGCGACGATTCCGAATCCCACGGCGATGAATGCTTTGCTGACGTTTTTCATGAAGCTCCTGGTGCTCTTGAAGAGCGGAAGGGTGCGTCGCCAATCTCGGCAACTCACGTGGTCGACAGAGCTAGTAGCCGCGCGCACAGCGTCGCGCTCGTGATCGCGAGCTCGCTTAAGCGCGGGTTAATCACGCGTGATCGCAGCGCGACGAGCTCCGCGCGAAATCCGGTGGATCTTAATCTCACCACGACGAGCTCTCGTCCGCGGCGGAGCATGCGCACGACCTGCCGCATCCCTTGATCGACGCGAGATCGCGATGAAAACGCGGTGGATACGCGATGCCCCACGTGCGCCCGCGAAACGTAAATCGATTTAAGGGGAGATTAAGAGCAAACGGTTCGCCGCTTGCCACGACGCGATCATGTAATGTGGATGCAGCATGAGCTCCGCTGGCGCAGCGCGAGGAACGCGCCGCAACTCGCTGGTCGGGCGCGACCACGAGACCGACGCGCTCGGCGCGCTGCTCGATCGTCGGTGGCACGTCACGGTCGTCGGAACCGCCGGCATCGGAAAGACGAGGCTCGCGAACGAGGCGATGAATCGGCGCGGCGGCGCGCATTTTTTTTGCGATCTCACGCAAGCAGTCGACGCGGACGACGTGCTCAATGCCGTCGCCCGACTCTTGGCCATCGAGCCCGGAGAAGGCAGCGCGGTCGATCGCATCGCATCGATCCTCGCCTCACAAGGCGGCGCGTGCCGATTGCTCGACGGCGTCGATCGACTCGCGCAGGGGGTCTGGGAAAAGACCATCGCGGCATTTCTCGAAGCGTGTCCGGAGCTCCACGTTCTCGTAACTGCGCGCGCCCGTCTTCGTGTCGAAGGCGAAGCGGCATTTCCACTCGGCCCGCTCGACGTCACTGCTCCGGCCCACGGAACGTCGAACGCAGAGCTCCTCTTTTTACAGCTCGCGGAGGACGTGCTCGGTCGTGACCTTCGTGAGTCCGGTGAGGTCCCGGCCGATGTGCGGTCGCTCGTGCGCGTTCTGGACGGCGTGCCGCTCGCGCTCGAGATTGCTGCGTCGGTTCTCAATGTTTTGAGCCCGTACGAATTCTTGCAACGCGGCGCGCGCCTCCTCGACGCGTCGACCTCGGGCGGCTCGTGGGGTGGCGGATCGCTTCGGGCCGCCTTCGAAGTTTCGTGGGAACGACTTTCGGAAGACGCTCGCGTCGCACTGCAGTCTCTCTCGGTATTCGTCGGCGATTTCGATCTCGCAGCGGCCGAGGCCGTGAATGGCAAATCAGCAATCGAGCTCCTCTCGCGTTTGTGTGAAGCATCGCTCGTGTCCTCGTCGGTCACTGGAAATCGCACGCGCTTCCGAATGTTCGAATGCGTCCGCCAATTCGTGACCGATCGCAATTCCGACCCGGAAATTCTCGCGCAAGCCATGGCACGTCACGCTGCCTTCTTCGGACGTGAGGCAACTTCGTGGACGCACAAAGGCGAGATGGGCGACCGCGCGGGCGCCATCGAATGGCTGACGATGGAAGAGAGCAATCTCGTTGCAGTCGCAGAACGCGCCGTTGCCCGGAAGGCCGCGCTCACCGAGGAGGACATCGCTCCCGGTGCTGCGACGCTCGCTGGCCTCGCATGGATGTGGCTCGGACGCGGCCCGCTTCAACCGCACGAACGTCTGCTCAATCGAATGGAAGCCATGATTCCCCTCGGCTCGATGCCCGACTCATTGGCCATCGCGACGTTCCAGCTGGCAACGGCAAATGTTTGGCGTCATCGCGGCGATCTCGCGCGAGCAGCGCAGATCATCGAAGACACGATTGAGCGCGCGCGCCGCCTGAAGCTGCCGTATTTCGAGGCGAGGTGTTTGCTCGAACGTGCGCGCGTGGCTCGGCTGCGTGGTGATCGCGAGGCCGCAACGACCTCGATGACGGAAGCCGCAGCGCTCGCCAAATCCAACAACGACGATGTACTCAGTGTTCTCGCGATTTTGTCGACACGACTTTTGTCGTCACTGGACGAAGCGTCACTTCGAGAAGCGAGTCGGCTTGCAGCCAAGGTGGGTGATCCGCTGGTCACCGCGCGCGTCGAGCTTGCGTTCGGAACGTTTTGCTACGCCGTCGGAAAAATGGAAGAGGCGCTTGTCCATCTGCGGCTCGTGACCAAGGCTTCCGCAAAGCTTCATCAGCACACGTGGGACGCGCTCGCGGGGATCGTCGCAGGCAACGTGCTCGCGGAGCTCGGTCGCGCAGACGAAGCGCGCACCATGTTCGAAAAGACTTTGAAAATAGGCCTTTCAACAGCGCACCGCCGAAGCGAGGCCGAGGCGCGCGGCAACATTGCGTTGCTCGATTTCGAGGCCGGGCGCTTGGTGCAGGCCGCCGAAGGATTCACGAAAGCGATAGAGCTTTTTTCGAAGAACGATCCATCACGCTTGTTTTTCTCTGCGGCGTTGGCGGGCGTCGAAGCCAATGATCCCGATCGAAGCGACGCGGCCATCGATCGTTTCGTGTCGGCGCGCAACGACGCGGGCAAGCTCACGCCAGCGTTTTCGAACGAGATCGATCAATTCAGCGACACGTTTCACCTGACCGACGCCGCACGTCAGCCCGCACGCCCACTCGACGAATCGCCTCCAACCACGACGGCGCTCGTGGCCACTCGCGTCGCGCGTCGGGTACGCGTGAGCTTGCAGGATCGTCTGGCGAAAACTGCCGTCGCGATCGCACGCGATGGGAGCTGGTTCCGACCGCCGATGGACGCAGTGGTTTCACTCGAAGCACGACCGGTTCTGCGCGCGCTTCTCCGCGAGCTGGTGCAGGCGCGCCTCGGGGCGTCACACGTCGTCGCGCGCGAAGATTTGGTACGGGCGATTTGGCCGGACGAACGAAGCTCCCGCCAATCGATGGGCAACCGTCTCTCGGTTGCGATCTCCACCTTGAAGTCGCTCGGGTTGAGATCGCTCGTGGTGACGCCTCAGGGAGTTTCGCTCGACGTCAGTGTTTCGATCGAGCCTTCGTCCGTGAGATGAGGCGGATCACCGTCTGTCTTTGATTCCGACCTGGTCGATCGGGAGACGCTTTCCACCGGACGTCGGAAATCCCTGTGGTGGCGACTTATCTCGCGGCGCTCGTTCCGTGCACGACGAGGAGCTCGGCGATTTCGACATTGCCCACGCCATTGCCGCCGTATCCGAGCTCGAGCTGCAGCGGAGGCGCTTCCAACGCCGAAGGGCTCGTGACGGTCGCGACGACGACGCCATCGACGCGCAGGTCGTTGGTGAACGTCGCGCCTGTTTTCTGAATTCCGACGATCGTTGGTCGAACCTCGCTAGGCAGTTATCAGCGGCTGTGGTGGCGACTTATTCGTTTCGCTGGGATTCGAAGGGTTGTGGAGGTGGACCACAGCCCTTGAGCGTACGCGAATTTGTCCGTCGATTCGCCGATGACATTCTCGCGGAGGGGCGGCATCGTCGCGCCGTGCCCGTGCTCCTCTGCAATCGTCGGCGCGTTGATCGCGTCGTTCCGTCCTCGCGCAAGCCTCGTCGTCGAGATGGTCACGCTGGGCGGAGGTCGTTGCACTCGTAAAACACGCGACCGTCATAGCCCTGGCATCGCGGAGGCTTCGCGCGCTTCTGAACCTGAAAATCCCGACGTTCCGGTCGACCGCAGCTCGATGCCGAAGTGATCGTGCTCATCGTTCGCATGGCACGCGACAACCCAACGTGGACGACGTTCGTTCGCAATCACCTTCCCGGAACGCTCGCGATCGATTCCTTACCGTGCCGACGGTGACCTTCGGAGTCTTGTACGTCTTCTTCGTCTTGTCCTTAGAACGACGACGCATCCTGCACGTCAATGTCATCGCGCATCCCTATGCGGCGTGGCTTCGCATCCGTCGCGGCAAGAATCGCAATGTGTCCCGCGGGTCGAAAACGCGCAGCTATTCGGCCGCGCTCGTCTTGGCGTGAAGTTGGGTGAGCATGGGCAGACCCGTGAGCACGCCGCGATAACCCTCCACGATGTCTCCGATGACGACGCCCGACGACTCGATCGTGTAGCGGCGAATGTCGAGGTCGTGCTTGCTGTTGCGCATCTTCACCACCGCGAGGAATTTGTCGA
>JBDTFL010000199.1:0-3733 GCA_039937955.1 Polyangiaceae bacterium
ACCGGCATGGTCGCCCAAGAAACTCAGCTCGATACCATCGCGAACAATCTCGCGAACGCCAATACCGCTGGCTACAAAAAGCAAACCGCCGAGTTCGAGGATCTCCTCTATCAAAACGTTCGCAGCCCGGTGACGCAGGCCGATGGGACGACCAGTGCGTCCGGAACGCAGGTCGGATCCGGTGCACGCGTCGTTGCGACGGCGCGCTCGTTTTCGCAGGGAACCATCCAGCAGACGGGAAATTCGTTCGACGTCGCGATTGAAGGACAGGGCTTCATCGGCGTCATGCAGCCGAGTGGTGAGGTTGCCTACTCGCGCGCAGGATCGCTCAAGGTCGACTCGCAAGGTCGTATGACGACGAGTGATGGTTTGCCGGTCGAGCCGCCGATCACGATTCCGGCAGACGCCACGAGTGTGACCATTGCCGCCGATGGAACAGTGAGCGCGGTGACCGCGAGCAGCAAAGGCACAGCGACTCCGCTTGGCCAATTGCAGCTTACGAATTTCCAGAACCCGAACGGCTTGAATGCGATGGGCCACAACTTGTTCACGCAGACGGCGTCGAGCGGCGAAGCGCAGACAGGAGCGGCCGGCACCGACGGGCGCGGCACGTTCATGCAGGGCGCGATCGAAGGATCGAACGTGGAAGTCGTCACTGAAATGATTTCGATGATCAGCACGCAGCGTGCGTACGAGATCAATTCGAAGGTGGTGCAGGCCGCCGACGAGATGCTCAAGAACGCAACGGAGATGCAGTGACCATGAAGATCCTTTCTCTCGAAGCGCTTTCAGGGCTTTATTTTGGCTGTATCGTGATGATCGCGCCCGGCGTTGCAGGTGCAACTGCGCCCGTCGCGGAAGTGCAAGTGACGGGCAATCGGGTGCACGTGAGCGACGTCATCCACAACCCGCCGGCGGATTTGGCGGACCTGGATCTCGGTGCGTCACCGTCGGCCGGTGGCTCGCGCATCTTCGACAAAGGCGATCTCGCACTCGCGCTCGGCGACAAGCAAGGGAAGGTTTCACTCCCCAATGCGATTCGTATCGTGCGCAAGATGCACAAGCTCGACGTCACGGAGATCACGAAGGCGACGACCGACGGCGTGGCGCACATGGCGCTGTGGCGCGGCGTGACGCTCGCGAAGGTTCGTCCTCTGCACGGCTCTGACGTTCCGGAAGGTTGGACGAAGATCAACATCGAGATTCCAAAGCCGCCGCGCCGCGCCGGATCGCTTTCGACGAATGCGACGCTCGCGTTCGAGACGGATGGCGAGACGACCGCGAAGGTGATCGTGCCGATCGAGCTCACGTTGTCGGAGGACGCCGCGAAACCGGAGGTCACGCATGGCGCGCAGATTCAGTTGATCGTGAAACGCGGTCTCGTCGAAGTCTCTACACCCGCTACTGCAGGTGCAGACGGCGATTCCGGCGAGATTATTTCGGTGACCGTGCAAGGGAGTAATCGCGTGCTTCGAGCGCGCGTCCAGGATGCAACACATGCCGTTGCGGTCGAGGGATCATGAACGAAATTTCTACGAAGCGATTCGCGCTTGTTTTTGCGGGCGTTTTGACGTTCGGATGCATCGCTTGCGGACCGCCGCACATCGCGCCCTTCACGCCACGACAGCGCGTTTATCAACCCGGGAATTACGCGCAACGTGATCCGTCCGCGCGCCCGACCAACGGCTCTCTCTATAGTGATGCGGTTGGCGGTCTGCTCGAAGACACGCGTGCAGTGCGCGTAGGTGATTTCGTCGTCATCAACATCGACGAGAGTGCGGACGCCTCGGGCACGTCGGCCACCAATTTGAGCAAAGACTCGAGCGGCTCGACCGGCGCCGACGCGCTCGTCGGAATCATTCCTGCATTGAAGAAGGCGTATCCGAACATGGACCCGACAAAGCTCTTCGACTACGCGGCAAGCAGCGCATTCAAAGGCGAAGGCGACACCGCACGCAACGGTCAGCTCACCGGCCACATGGCAGCACGCGTCGTCCGCGGCATGCCGAACGGCGACTTGTTCCTCGAAGGCACGAAGGTCGTGCTCATCAACAACGAGGAGTACCACCTCTATGTGTCGGGTCTCGTTCGTCCGACCGACATCGCGCAAGACAACACGATTGCGTCCACGCGCATCGCCGACGCGCAAATCGAATTCACCGGCCGCGGTGACATCGCGGATCAACAACGAAAAGGTTGGGGCGCGCGTTTACTCGACACGCTCAACCCGTTTTGAAGGCCAAAAAGGACCACGTGAAGCGCATTTTACAGCTGTTTTCAGCACTGATCGTGATGATGACGACGCTCTTGTCGTCGACGCCGGCGCGTGCCGAAAAATTGCGCGACTTGTGCGACGTCTCCGGAGCGCGCGACAACCAGCTCGTCGGTTACGGCATCGTCACGGGTCTGACGGGTACGGGCGACGACACCAGCGTTCCGTTCACCGCGCAGTCGGTGCTCTCGCTTTTGCGTCGACTCGGTTTGCAAGTCACGCCCACGCAGCTGCGCTTGAAGAACGTCGCAGCGGTCATGGTGACCGCGACCTTGCCGGCGTTCGCAAAAGCCGGAACCAAGATCGACATCAACGTGTCGTCGGTCGGCAATGCGCGCTCACTCGTTGGCGGTGTGTTGGTGCAAGCCGTTTTGAAGGGCGCGGATCAACGCACGTATGCAGTCGGTCAAGGCAGCTTGGTGGTCGGTGGCTTCGAAGCGCACGGCGCGAGCGGCAGCTCGGTGAAGAGCAATACGACGACGAGCGCACGCATTCCGGAAGGCGCAATCGTCGAGCGGGAGGTCGCCGCCAGTCTCGTGACGAATGGAACGATGAAGCTCGAGCTCCGCAATCCGGGCTTCACAGTTGCCGCACGCATCAGTGAAGCGGTGAACAAAAAATTCGGAGCCAACGCGTCCAATGCGCTCGACAGCGGATCGGTGCTCATTCACGTTCCCGCAGAATTCACGAACAAAATCGTCGATCTCATCGCTTCGCTCGAAGAGATCGACGTCACGCCGGTGCGTCGCGCCCGCGTCGTCATCAACGAGCGAACTGGCACAATCGTCGCTGGCGGTGATGTTCGCTTGTCACCCGCGGCCGTCGTGCACGGAGGCCTCACCATCGTCGTGAAAGAAACACCTGCCGTGTCGCAACCGACCGCGCCGTTCGGAAAAGGAACGACGGTCGTCGTGCCGCAGACCGATATCCAAACCAGCGAGGGCGACAAGAGCGTGACGTACGTGCCCGCGCAACCCTCACTCTCCGATGTGGCATCCGCGTTGGGATCGCTCGGGCTCTCACCGCGCGAGCTCGCGAGCGTGCTCGAAGCGCTTCGTGCAGCCGGCGCTTTGGAAGCCGAAGTGGTGGTCCAATGATCACGAAGATTGCTCCAGGTGCTCCGACCTCCATTGCCGAGACGAGGCTGGCCGATGCTCCGGCGGCCGCTGCCCCGAAACACGACCCGAAGATCGCGCGCGTCGCGGCTCAATTCGAAGAGGTCTTCGTGCGTCAGCTTTTGTCGGCCGCGAAAATGGGTGGCGACAACAAAGAGGGTGGCGGCTACGGCGCGATGACCATCGACGCGCTCGCGACCGGTGTCTCACAAGGTGGGGGGCTCGGCATCGCGCAACAGATTGAAGCGGCGATGTCCCGTTCGGCCGGCCCGGCGACGCACGCGTTTGCGCCCGACCTTTCGGATGCGGCTGCGATCCCGGAAACCAAAAAGCTTAGCCAGCATAT
>JBDTFL010000200.1:0-4359 GCA_039937955.1 Polyangiaceae bacterium
CACTGTCCGCGACAGATTTCCGGTGTCCCGCGACAGCGACCTTCGTTTAGCCTGAAACGATGAGTCACCCGTGGCACGACATTTCACTTTCATTTTCGACTGACGGACACTTTTCGGCCTTCATCGAGATTCCAAAAGGCTCGAAGGTTAAATACGAGCTCGACAAAGAAACGGGACTCCTCAAGGTCGACCGGATTCTCTTCAGCGCCGTCCACTACCCGGCCAACTACGGATTCCTTCCGCAGACCTATTGCGACGATGGCGATCCGCTCGATGTCCTCGTGCTGGGCCAAGAGGCCGTCGTGCCGATGTGCATCATGCGCGCGCGCGCCATCGGTTATATGCAGATGCGCGACGAAAAAGGGCTCGACGACAAGATCATCGCCGTACACGCCGACGACCCGGCATTTTCGCAATACACCCACATTTCACAGCTGATGCCGCACACGTTGCTCGAGCTACGTCGCTTCTTCGAGGATTACAAAACGCTCGAGAAGAAGACGGTGACGGTCAAAGACTTCGAAGGACCCGACAAAGCCCTCCAGGTCATCGACATGTCCATCCTCGATTATAAAAAGCTCCGCGCGACCGCGAAATAAAGCCCTTTTTAGGGCATACCCACATTTTTTTACGATTTGAAGCAACTTCTCCATCGGAGCTGCCGATGCACATGCACAACCCGCTAGGAGGCCAGCATGGACCATCGACGAGAAGAGAGTTTGCAGCAGACGTGTGAAATCGCAGTCACTTCACGAACGCCAATGTGGATTTTGGAAGTTCAAGATCCATCGGGCTCGCGACGCATGCCTCTGGTCAAATCACGAACGGTTCTCGGAACGTCGCGACGCGCTGACGTGCCGCTGAGCGATCCGACGGTGAGCGGATTTCACTGCGCGTTCGAGCCGGTCGGCTCGCGCATGCGCGTCACCGATCTCGGATCGAAAAACGGCACGTTCGCTGGCAACGCTCGCATCGTCGACGCACTAGCCGGTCTCGGAACGATCATCACGATTGGCCGCACCACGTTGGTCTTGAGCGACGGCGCGCGCGACGACGACGCCGACGAAGAAGATCTGCCCGCGCCCTTGTCGACACTCGCAGGATCTTCGCTCGCCATGCGCCGCCTCGCGGAGCGCGTGCGTCGCTTCGCGCGCTACACGGCTCCCGTTCTCGTCGCCGGCGAAACCGGAACCGGAAAAGAATTGGTCGCCCGCGCGCTGCACGACGAAGGACCGCGCAAAAATAGCCCCTTCGTCGTCATCAACGTCGCGGCCCTTCCGCGCGAGCTCATCGAATCCGAGCTGTTCGGACACGAACGCGGATCATTTACGGGCGCCATGACCGACCGCGCCGGTGCGTTCGCCGAGGCCGACGGCGGCACTTTGTTTCTCGACGAAATCGGAGAGCTTCCGCTCGATGCACAACCGAAGCTGCTTCGCGCGCTCGACGGCTACGAAGTTCGCCGCGTCGGATCACGCGGAAGCGGAAAGCGCGCCGATGTTCGCGTGATCGCAGCTTCACACGTTCCGCTCGCTCGCCGCGTCGAAGCCGGAAGATTTCGTCGCGACCTTTTTCACCGATTGGAATGCTTCGTCGTGACCATCCCGCCGCTTCGCGATCGCCGCGGGGACGTCGGCGCGATCGCTCGGCGCATGCTGGATTTTCAAGCGCGGGAAATTGGTCCGCGTGTTCTCTCCAGCGGCGCGCTTGCCCGCCTCGCCAGCTACGATTGGCCGGGCAACGTTCGCGAACTGCGCAACATTCTTTTGCGCGCCGCCGACTACGCCGACGAACAAGGCATGATCGACGAGGCCGCCGTTCAAAACGCGCTGCGTCGCGACGACGAGCCTGCGCCGATGAGCCTCACTCCCCCGCTCGCACGCGCACTGCTCGCCGAGCACGAAAATAATTTGAGCGCTGCCGCGCGCTCCGCCGGTCTCGCGCGCACCACCTTCCGAAAGCTGCTTTTGGCATCGGGCGAATGAGCGATGCGGTATGACAAGCGTCGATGCGTTCGGCGCTTTTCGTCGCGCTCCTGCTCGGCTTTGCAGGGTGCACTTGCAATCACTCGTCTTCGCCCTCGGCAGCGAATGCGGAAGCGGGTGCGCTCGCCACGTCGTCATCCGCCGCTGTTTTACCGGATAAAAACGCGATTTTTTCCGCACCCATTTCGGCTGCGCACGCCAAAGATGGCGCGGTATTTTTTGCAGGTTTCGTTGCCGCGCGAAACGCGTTCGCGATCACGCGGATCGAAAAAGACGGCCTGGTAGCGTGGACTGTCGACGCCGTAGCGGACGTGCGCTGGTCCTCTGACGCAGACGTCCACGTTTTCGCTTCTCCCGACGGCGGCGCATACGTCGCGGCCCGCGGCATTCGAAACAAGAAATTCATTCGCGAGATTGCCGCAATCACCGCCGATGGAAAGTTGCGCGCTCCTGCCGAAACGATGAGCAGCGAAGCCTGCGCCACCACAGATGGCGTCGCTTCGCTCCACGAAGACAACGGAAAATCGCGCGCCACGTTGCGCGCGTTTGGCGGCGGCCCACCTCACGATTTATTTTCACTCCGCGGTGAAGGCGAGCACGAAATTGTCTGCGCCGAGCACACTGTTTTCGCCGTCACGCATGACGACGCGGTCACGCTCGAACGCGCCGGCGCTCCGCCATTGCAACTTCTCGCCGAGCACGACACCTCCGACGACACCGAAGAATTCACGACCGGCGACACATTCGGAGTCGTCAACGTCGGCGCTGGCGCGCTCACTGTGCGCGAGGCGAATGCGCAATCCGCAACCGCGTGGCGCGCGCTCGGCAAGCTTCCCGACGGCGCCGAGCTCGTCAGCGGGGATGCCGACGCCTCCAATTTATATGTACTCTACACGGAAGACGTCAGAGACAATTCATGTCCTGGCGGCGGCTCTCCCGCAAAGCTCACCGCGGTGCACGCATCACGCGCGGGCGGCGACTCACACAGCCACGTGCTCGCCACGCTGGCCTGCGACAGCGACGATGGCCCATTTTTTACGGGTTTTTCGCATCGCGACAACATCTCCAATTTCGTCGTCGCGTGGCCCGAGCGCCGCGGACCGAACAGCAGCGAGCCGCCGATTTCAGGGCTCGCTTACGTCGTGCTCTCCGGAGACAAAGTGGCCGACGTGAAACGCGTCGCGCTGGACGCCGACGCATTGGTCGACGCCGGATGCGACGAAGACGTGTGCTACGCCGCCGCGCTCGCCTGTGTGTCAGGAACGGACGGAATGGTGCCAGGCCCCGCACGCATCGTGCGCTACCCGCAGTGATTTCTCGAGCAACCGGGATCCTTAGCTAGCTAACGATATCGAATTAGCGAGCAGCCGGGATCCTTAGCTTGCTAACGATCCCGGATTAGAAGGTGCCGTGGACGGCGAGACCGCCGGAGCCCCAGCCCATCCATGGCGCGACGACATCGATCTTCGCAGCAGGCGGCGGCGCCGGTGCAGTGGCTGGCGGCGGCGGGGCCGAGTCCCCTGACGCGTCGTCTTTTTTCGGCGAGAACAAATACCAGGCGGCGCCACCAACCACACCGATGACCGCGAACGCGATGCCGACGTTGGCGACCGTGGTGTCGGTGTTGGCGTGATCGATGTCTTGTTGAAGCGCCTGACATGCGCCGCCGAATTTCGTGACATCGCTCGATTTGGTCGACGAGCAAACGCCCGGACCACCGCCGCCATTGGTAATTTCGACTGTTGCGTCGTTCATGCTGCTGACCGCTTGCGAACGAAACACGCCGAATAAAATCGCGGTGAGCACACCGGCACCTGCGACGCCTGCTCCGATATAAACCGGAAACATCGTCTTCGGCGGCGCGAGCGGATTGAATTTCTTGCCCGGTTTTTCCGGTTCGATGGGCGGCGGCGGAGGAGACGGCGGAATCGTCGTCGCGTCGCCGGGAGGCGGCGTTTCGGGATTCGTCGTTGAGGGCGGGGTCGTAGCCGGCACGGTCGCGAGTGCACCTGCCCCGGCGCCGCTATTACCCGGACCGAACTTCACGGGCAAACGCTGACCGACCGACGTGTTTACCGTTCGTGAATCGACCGTGCCGTCACTCGCTTTGGCTTTCACCGTGTGCTGACCGGGATCGACATCCACCGAGTCGTTCAGCGGCGCATTTCCGATCACCGCGTCGTCGATCGAAATCTCCGTTCCCGTGGGCGCCGAAACGTCGAGGCGGCCATCCTTGGTGCGGGCTTCGGTGATCGCTTTGTCGGCGTCCGAATGCTCTTGCGGCGTTGCCGAAGTGGCCTCGCGTTGGAACTGCGTGAGGTAGCGCGCTGCCTCTGCGGGATGGCCCGATTTCAGCGAAGAAAGGCCCAGATTC
>JBDTFL010000201.1:0-5332 GCA_039937955.1 Polyangiaceae bacterium
ACGCGGCGCTCGACGTTCGGCGCTGATTTCCTCTCCGCGCGATAGATGGCTGCCAGCGGGAATACCGCGAGCAACGCCACCGCGAAGAGCGGCTGCGCAACGATATGCAACAGCGAGAGCACTCCGAACGACGCGAGCACTGCGAGCCGGATCAAGATGTACGTCTCGCGACGCTTGGGCGAGAGCCAACCGAGCGCAATGTCGGTCGGCAAAAATAAAATCAAAACCCAATTCGAACGCACCCAATAAAATGTGACGAGCAAGACGAGCAGGTCGACGGCGATCGCGACGACTCCCAAAACGCAGCCGACGATACGTACGGTGCGGCGCGCGCGCTTTTCGCGGTCCGCTCTCGGTCGAAACCCGGCCCACACGAAAGCCGATAAAAATAGGCCAATCATCACGATCGTACCGCGGCCTACTGCGGTGCTCGTACGAAGCTCGATGCCGCGATCGCGCTTGTAGATCTGCTCGGGCTTGCTTCCCAAGCGCGCTTCGACGGCGTCGCGAAGATCGTAAGGCAGGAACATCGCTTCGTAAGAAGTCGGCGCGCGATCGGCGGGAGTACCGACCGCAAGCGCGAGCACCATGAGCTCGAGGATGCGTCCCGAGAAGGGCGCTTCTACGATTTGGCGATAGGTGATTTCGCTCGATGGTGTCGGCGGGCCGGGTGCGCGAAGCTTGCCGTCGAACGCGACGTCGAGGCGGTCGCGGATTTCGGTCGTGCAGTTGTCGAACGCCGGGTTGTACGCGTAACGCGCGTGATCGTTCACCGCGCTCTCGAGCTCGGCTGCAAATGCATCTGCGTGCGCGGTGTCGAAGGGGAGCGTTTGCTTGAAGATGCTCCGCTCTTGTTCCGAGAATGTCTTCACGAGCACATCGAGCTCGACCGAGATGGCGACGAACATCGGCTCCTTGCGAATCGTCCCCCACACCATGCTGAGCGGATCGGATGCGTCCGTGACGCCGAAGTCGTAGCAGCGACCGTTCGGAAACGTCGTGTTCGTCACGCACAGGGCGCTGTGGCCGAACTTCGAGAAAATGTCGTTGCCCGGACCGACGCTGTAGAGATCGATTTGCGTGTCGGCAGACGCATTTGTCGCCGATAAAAATAGGCAAATCGTGACGCACACGAAAATGCAGCGGATCGAAAAAAGGTTGCGCGAGGTCATGGCGTCAGCGGTCCGCGTGCACACTGAGGATGGTGTCCTCGATGGATTGTGCGGGGAGAAAGCCGAGCTCCTCGCGTGAGCGTTTGTCGTCTACCATACAGACGTAACGAATGTGATCGAGCTCCGGCGGCGGGAAGGTCGTGAGATGCAGCGACCACATGCGCTTCATCATCATGTTGCCGAGCGAAAACGGAATGGGCAGAGAGCTCTTGCCCAAAATGTCGATGATGCGTGACAGCGGAAGCGGCTCCGGCCCGCCCAAATTGAAAATGCCCTTTACGCCCGGACGCAGCGCGGTCCTCAGTGCGTTCACTACATCGCGTTCTTGAATGACCTGCACCATCGGGTCGTAGCCGAGCAGGGTGGGAATCACGGGCAGGCGCAGAAAATTGGAAGGTGCATTATGCACGCTTCCTAAAATGTGAACGGGCCGCAGAATCACGGTTTCCGTTTCCGGGCGCTTCCAAAAGAAGCTTTGCGCGAGCATGTCGACTTCGATGAGGTCGCGGATTTCGCCGAACCGCGAGCCCCCGAGCAGCGGCGCGTCCTCTGTGAGGAATTGCGCGTTGCCCGGCTGCGGGCCGTAGACGTTCGCGCTCGATAGAACGACAAGCTTCGGAATTTTGAACTGCGCGACGTACTCCAGCAGCTTCGCGAAACCGGCGACGTTCCACGAATGATGCTCCTCAGCGGACGCGCGCGGGTCGTGGAGAACGCCGAGATGAACGATGCCCGCCACGTTCCCGCTCCGAAAAACATCCTTCAATTTTTTGCGTCGCAGATCGAGCTGCGCATGAAGAATGTCTTTTGGCTTGTCGGCGAACGGACGTCGATCGACGCCAATTACCGGCCTTTCCCGATGCAGCACGCGCGCAAGACGTTTGCCGAGCCGGCCGCAAATTCCCGTGATGACGATGGGCGCGTCGATGTTTGCGGAGCTCACGGCATCACCAGAAGATATTCTCGCGCGACTTCACGCCACGATTCAGCATCGACTGGATGGTTTGCTTCACCAAGAAAACTTTTTCTTCCATCACCGAGTCGTCGTCGTCGGGGTCGCCGGTAAAACGCATCGGCTCGCCGAACGTGATTCGGTATTTCGTCGGAAGCGGAAGCTGACCTCCCGGCAGAAGAAGCTGCGGCATGATCGGAAACGCCGGCATGCGCAAAAATTTGGCGAGACCTTGGAGGTTGGCGATCGACACGTATTGCTCTTCGCCGCCCACCACCGAAATCGGAACGATGGGCGTGTTCGTTTCGATCGCTAGACGCATGAATCCGAGACCGAACTCCGCGAGCTGATAGCGCTTGTCGAACGTCTTCGAAATTCCGCGCGCGCCTTCCGGAAAAACCAGAAGCGCTTCGTCTTGCTCGAGGAGCGCGCGCGCATTTTCAGGAACGCCCACCACCTGTCCGACCCGAGAAAACAGCATCGAAACGAACGGCAGCGTCTGCGTCCATTTTTCGACCATCGCGCGAATGAAGCGCGGCGGATCGATGTCCATGAACATGGCCGCGCCGATCATCGCAGCGTCGATCGGAATTTGGCCGGAGTGATTCGCGATCAAAAGAACGCGGCCCGTCGGCACATTCTCTTTTCCGAAGACGTCGGTCCGAAAATAATGGCGATGCAAAACGGCGGCGGCGGAGAGCGCGTATTTTGCCCACTCCGGATCGAAGCCGAATCGATCGACGCCCGCGCTCCCCAAATTGACGGGGACGCGATCCATGCGCGCAGAAAGCTCTTCACCGAGCAGCCGCGCCATCCAAGTCTCGATGCCTTCGTCGACCAGCTTTTTCGCGAATGGAAATGCCGACCGCGCAAATCCTCCTGCCGCGCTCGCGAGCGTTGCGAGCGCGGAAGAATGCGGAATTTGCGGTGCGCGCGCGCGGCGGTCGCGTCGAAGAGGCACGAGCCATGGATACATCTGCGGCCGTGCAGATGGAACCCGACAAATCGCGAGACACGCCGTTGTTTAAGGTGGCAGGGTAGGACCGTGAGCTCGTTCGTATTGCCGAGTCCGGTGCGTCCGGGGGACGTCATCGCGGTGGTCGCACCGTCGAGCCCATTTGGTCATGACGATTTTTGGCGAGGCCTCGCGTGGTTGCGTGATCGCTATCGTTTGCTCGTAGAGCCATCCATCTTGAGTCGCGACGGCTACCTCGCCGGCTCCGACGATCGTCGTCGCGCGGAAATGATCCGCGCCATGACCTTGCCCGACGTACGCGCGATCATCGCGGCGCGCGGCGGTTATGGTGCGACACGAATCGAGCTTGATTTGCCGTGGAATGAGCTCGTTCGTTCGCCGCGGTGGCTGGTGGGTTTCAGCGACATCACTTCGCTCCATGTGCGAGCGAACGCGCTCGGCATCGCCAGCATTCACGCGCCGCACGTCACCGGTCTCGGCCGGGCAGCGCCACGAATCCGCGCCGCATTTTTGCGCGCTCTCGAACGTCCTGCCGCGAGCTTCGCGTGGGAAAACCTGCGCGTCATCCATCCCGGCTGCGCGCGGGGCGTGGTGATCGGCGGCAACCTCTCGATGTTGTACGCCATGGCTGCTGCCGGTCGGCTCGTCGTTCCCGCCGGCGCCATCTTAGCCATCGAGGATGTCACCGAGCGGCCTTACCGCGTCGACCGGATGCTCACCGCGCTGCTCTCGGGAAACCATCTCGCGAGCGCGAGCGGCATCGTCTTCGGTTCGTTTTCAGCGTGCGAGCCAGGACCGGACGGACGATCAATCAGCGACGTCATCAACGAGCGCACCGCGCGGCTCGGCATTCCCGTTTTCGCGGGCGCGCCATTCGGTCATGAAGATCCCAACGAGGCCTTCGTGCTCGGACGCGAGGTCCGGCTCGAAATCAGCTCGAAAACAAGCGGATCGGTGACTTTTTAGCTACGCGGAAGCGGCGGCGGATTGGTGCGCGGCTTCGGCGGCGGCGGTTCGTCGGGTTCGTCCTCGTCGACCAGCTCGGCAATGTCGTCGACGAGCATGGGCTCGCTGCCGGCGTCGATCGGAATGTCGGCGTGATGAATTTGCGTGTCGTCGGAGAAGTCGAACGACTTGCCCATGATGGTGGGCTCGGGCTCGTCGTCGCTGTCGTCGGAGGCGGTCGTCGCGTTTTCGTCGGTGTCTTTTCTGATGTCGAGATCTTCGAGCGAAATTGTACGCGCTTCAGGGATGGCGCTCGGAAGCGCGCCGCCTCGGAACACCGGAACACCTCCCGGCGCGGTGTGCAGCTCTTCGTCGATTGCGTGGTACGGCGACGCCGAGGTCTTGTCCAAGTCGGCCGGCGGCATCGACGGCGAGCGCGCCGGAAGCGGCTTCATGGGTACGCGCTTCTTCTCGTCGGCTCTGGCGGTCGGTTTTTCGGCCAGGATGGACGCGGGTTTTTCCGCGGCTTTTTCGGAGGTTTTGGGCGAAGCACCACCAGCACCACGAATGGTGGCGATCAGCTCGACGCTGAGCGCATGCGGCGCCGTCGACTCGTCGAGCGGTGCTTTGACCTCGGACCTCACCTCGGCTTTGACCTCGAGAGCGGCGAGCGCGTCGTCTTCTTCCGAATCCTCGACGTCGCCGAACAGCTCAGCGAGCTTGCTGGCACTCTTCACTTCGACGGTGGGCGGAAGATCTTTTGCGGAATCCCGGGGCGAGGATGCTGCACCACGAATGGCGGGAGAGCTCGGTTTCGGCGCCTCGAGGGTGCGCGACGATTTCGCGGCGAGCGGCGCCGCTTTGGGTTCGACCTTCACCGGCTCGGGCGGCGGGAGCGACGGCGTCGGTTTCGGCGGCGCATAGGCGTCGGGCCCGGCGTTCGGGTCCGGTTTCTTGAGCATGTTCGTCTTCGCGCGCTCGAGCCCTTGCGTTGCCTCGTCGTCGGCGGGGCGCATGCGCAAAACGCGGCGCCACGCGTCGGCCGCTTCGCGTGGATCCTGAATCTGCTCTTCCCACATCTGTGCGACTTTGCGCGCGAGCTCGGCGCGCGCTTGCATGTCTTTGCCGCGCAGAATTTGATCCTCGTAGAGCTGGACCATGCCGCGGTAATCACCGAGATCGCGCAAAAGCGCGGCAAGCTCTTCGAGCACCGCTTGATCGCTCGGCGACAAATCGTGCAGCTTTTTCAGGTCGGCAGCGGCCCCGGCACGATCGCCAGTGTGCTCG
>JBDTFL010000202.1:0-3619 GCA_039937955.1 Polyangiaceae bacterium
GATCGCAAGAGCGCACGCGAATACGAACTGAAAGCGACACGCGTGGCGGAGGCCGGCAGTCCCGACATCGATCACGCGAACAGCATGCTCGCGTTTTTCGACGCCGACGATTTACGCGCGAAGGGGATCGTCGATCGCAACGGTTACGCGCATGCGGTGACGCTCGATCCGCAAAACCAGGCAGCGAAAGATGCGCTCGCGCTCTCGATGCCGAAGCGACCGCGCGGGAGGACAAGCTTCGAAAATTCGAAGCGGCGATCGCAGCAGCCGTTGCGATCACCGCCGTCTTCTTCGCCGCGCTCATCGCATTTCTGCGACGACGCCGATCGTAAATCGCCCTATTTTTAGGGCACGGTCACGACGGTCGGAAGCGGATCGCACGGTCCGACCGCGTCTCCCGAGACAAAGCCGGTGGTGCACGCCGTCTTGTCGCCCGCCGTCGCTGGCGCGTGACCGAGCTGGCCGTAGTGGTTCAAGCCCCACGCGTAGACTTTGCCGTCGGTACCGAGAGCGAGCGCCTGCGCATAGCCGACCGACACCTGCTTCGTGAGCATCGGGAGCGCTTGCGGGCTGTCCACGCAATAGGCGTCGTTGCAAAAGAGGCCAGCGTCGAAGCTCCCCCCGTCGGCCGGATAAAACATGCCGTTGCCGACCTCGCCGAAACCGGTCAATCCCCAACACGCGAGATGCGAGTCCAGGGAGACGGTGCAGAAGACGGCGGAAGAACCACCTCCACCGCCGACGATGGTTGCAATATTGGATTGCGCGCCGGCTGCTTGCGTGAGCGGAGTGCCGACGCCGTTCACCGTGGTGAACGTGCCGTTTCCGACAGTGCCGTGAAAGTTGGAGCCCCAGCATCCCGCGCCGTGGCCCGCGTCGTCGCTGGCGCTGGCGCACGAAACCCACTGCGCGGTAGCGATATTGGTCGCGTAAGGCGTATTCGAAACGAGCTGTGGCGTCGCGTTGGCCAGTCCGCCTCCCAAGACAGGCATGTCTGCCGGGGTGCCAGCGCCGGTCGCATGACCGAGCTGCGCGAAGTCGTTGTAGCCCCAACAATATACGCCTTCGCCTTGAGCGATTGCGCAGGCTTGCGGAGCGTTCTTTGCCATGTCGATATCGATGATCGTTTTGCCGCCGAGCACCGAGACCGCAGTCGGTATCGGGTTGTCGATGGCAGCGTCGGTTTCGCCGCTGTTGCCGAGAGCCAGCGTATAGTTGGCGCCCCAGCAATACACGGTGTGAGATGTGGTGAGCGCACAGGTGTCGGCCGATCCGATCGTGACCTTCACGACGTCCGCGAGGCCTGCCGCCTTTTGCGGCGCGATGTTGCACTCTTCGTTGCTCGGTGAGCAATGCGCGTCGCCGCTCGCTCCGCTGGCGTGTCCGAGCTCGCCCGAAGCATTCTCACCCCAGCAATACAGATCGCCGAGTGTGTCGATCGCACACGAGTGATTTCCGGCGGCAACGTGGGTGATTTTGATGCCTGTCGGAAAATTGATTTGGATCGGCGTGGGGCTGCATGGGCCCGCGCATGAAGCGATGGTAGCCAACGACGCGGAAGCCACACCGAGCTGACCGAGATCATCACCGCCCCAACACCACACGCTGCCATCGGAGAGAACCGCGCATGCGTTGTTGAATCCAGAGGAGACCTCGAGGACTGTCGCAACGCTGCCATCGGGCGCGCTGCTGTCATTGCCATTGCTGCCGTCGCTCGAGGTGACGACGTCGCCCCCATTCGTAGCGTCCGAGCCACCATCGTCGTTGCCCGTCGCGCCGCCGGGATCATCACCGACGCATGCGCCGATCGCGGCGGTGCTCACGCCGATCGCCAAAACCCCCAGAATCAGCCCCGTTCGTAATGCGCCACGTCGTTCCGGAAGCCGTCGAGTCGAAGCCATCGCGAGTCTCCTTAGACTCTTGGATGTAGCGATCCCTTCGTGCAGCAACAATGTCCGTTGTGCTTACGAAGGCCGTCATCGCAGTAAACAAAACGAGCACTCGCGCCGCTGCTTCGACTGCGTCGTGAGCGTTTTTGCGTTCAGCAATCGGCACGCCAGACGAAGCCAACGCCTCATTCTTGAAAACAAAACAGGCGGTTGGTGCCCACGCAATGCGGCTTGTAAGCCTGCCAGTCCAGACCCGATTCGTCGCGCTCGCCGCCCGCGCACGAGTCAGTAGACAGGTTGCTGGTGAAGTCGTTGCAGTTGGCGGCCGTACCGCCGTCGACCAGCGTGCCGGTCCAAACGAACGTGAAGCTGAGCGTGTCTTGGTAGCCGCCGTCGGCGCTGAGATCGATCGGGAACTTCAGCGCTGCGGACAGCGCGTCGAGTGACGGCGTGATCTCGATGCCATCCGGGCGAACCCAGGGGCCCGTCATCCCGTGCGCTGCAAAAAAATCTTTCGCCGACGTGCCGCTAGATGACACCCACGCGTGAAATGTTCCGCTGCGGCCCGCGCTCGCCGCCGTCTGATTGCAAATCGCGTCCGCTACGCTGTGCACCGCATCGCCAGCATCGGGCGGGTCGCCCACGATCACGCCGGCGTCGGAAAGCGCTAGATTTCCCGGGTAAACGCCATCGGTGACGAAAGCGATCTTGGCGCCGCTCGCGAGCGCGGGAAAATGGTTTTTCGCGCCGCCGCTGCCGACTTCGACGCAGCGCACGACGCCAGCCTGGTGGCAATAGGAGCCCGCATAGGCGAGTGAATCATTCGGCCCGACGACCGCGCTGATACCGATCGCGCCTTCGTCGGTCCCGTCGGCGGAGGACCATCCACGACAATCGATGCCGCTGATCCCTCCGGTCCAGGGGTCGTCCGTTACTGCGTTTCCGGATTCGTCGAGAACGACGGGCACGTACCAAGCGCCGGACGTGAGCTGCGCGACGGAATCGGCGACGGGTGTACCGTCGACGAGCGCCCATGGGCCGTCGGCGTCGGTCACGTTACTGAGAAACGGGCCCGATCCCGTAGTCAGCATCGCCGTGTATTTTCCGGGCAATTTCGCGTCTGCCGCAGCTTGCGCACAAATCACGTCGCCCGCGACGACATAATCTTTGCCGCCGCCATCTGCGAGCGCCAGCCCGCCAGAGTCGAGCCCTGCATCGGTGGCGATGGACGCCGCGGCAGCCAAGAGATCGCCATTGAAGAGTCGTGAGGTTGCGAAGATCACGTGCACGTGGGAAGCCGCCGCCGCGTCTACGGCATTCTCTTCCGCTGCATCGCGTGAAGACGAGTCTTGGTTGGCGGTCGCATCAGCATCGGGACCGCCATCATTCGAGTCGAGCGCGCCATTCGAATCATCTCCGCCGCACCCATACGCCAGCGCAAAACAGGCAAAAAATAAGCTCGAAATTGCTGTCACACCGAACGCTCGAATCGTGTTTCGCATTGCCCCACATTTTTCCAATTAGGGCACGCGATCAAGCAGGGAGATGCTTATGCGCGCGGCGCAAACGTAAACATCGAAGTTATCCCGGCCGGTCGCTGGATTACTGCGAGACAGATCGCAGCTCGATGAACTTCTGAACCGTTGCGCGGGTCGTTCGCGTTTGGAGCTTGCGCGCGGCGCGCATCATCAAGACCCGAACGGTCGACGCCGCAATGCCGAGATCGTAGG
>JBDTFL010000203.1:0-13433 GCA_039937955.1 Polyangiaceae bacterium
GGTTGGGTATGTCGAATGTCTCGACGCAGACGCGAACGACTTGGTTTTGGGCGAGGCTTTGGCTGCTGCCGAAGGGCTCGCTGCAGCTTCGAAAGCCGGACAGGCGTGGGCGCATGCGTCGATTATCACCATGCACGGCGCAAAGCTGCGCGCGACGACGCTCGTCGCAATGGCTTGGGGTGGTCGAGAATTTCAAGGCGCGCTGCTCGATCTTCGTCCGCCGAAAACGTCGTCGCCGTCCATTCGTCCCGCCCTTGCCGCGCCAATCGTTGTTCAGCAGCTCGCCGTTACGCCGGTCGTCGCCGTTTCACCAGAAGTGCGTTACCGGAGCCCGTCCACGTTCGATCTCGAAGAGGTCGATCCCGAGGCGCTCGCGGCGCGACTCGCTCAGCTCTCACGCGATGCGCTTTTGGATGGCGATGCGCAGTCACTCGAACGGTGGAGCGACGGTCTGAAAGCGACCGGCGAAAAAGACGCGCTCGCGGAACGCATGCGCGCCATGGCTCGCTTGGCGCGCGGGCGAGTAGGGGATGCGCTGCGTGCGTTGCGCGAAGCCCGAAAATATGCGGAAGAAGACGGCACACCGGAGGCGCGTTGTCAGGCGTCGCTGGCGCTCGGCGTCGGCTTGGCGTTTGCGGGTCGTGTTGACGACGCGCTTTTGGAAGGAATGGACGCGCTCGCGCGAGCGCGTGAGGCCGGCGATGCCCAAGCGGAGCAAGCATGTCTCGCGTTTTTGCAGCGGCTTTTTTCCGGCCGTCGTCCGAGCGTCTTCCCGCCGACGCAGGCGGTCGCTCAAAAACCCGCTTAGCTATTTTTCAGATCGGCCAGAAGGTCGGCAACCGCATCGTAGAGGCGTTCGGGGATCGGGCGACCGATGTCGAGAGCCGTCATTTCCCCGGCCAAATCGCGATCGACTGCCGTCGGGATTCCGCGCGCACGTGCTTTCGGCTCGAGCTCCGCGCCGATCGCAATGACAACCGGAGCTGCGTCGGTCCCGGCAACGTAACGAATCGCGCAAGCGGCTCTTCGACCATCCGTCACGACGAGCGTTGCCTCGTCCAAATTTGCCGCGCCGGCCAGTAGCTGCTCGAACGCACGCTCGCGTGCCGCTTTGATCTGCGGGTCGCCGTGGCTCTCGCGCCGTTCGCGAAGCACCTCTTCTTTGGTCATGCGCAGGCGTCGGGACCAAAGCACACGGGTGACGACCACGTCGACGGCGGCGATGCCGATTCCCAGAAACGCGATATTTTCCCAAGTGCGACTCGTCATCGCAAGGACGAACCGACCGATCTTTTCGGGGTGCCCCGCGAGGTGAGCAACATCCAATGCGTGGGCGCGGATCTCGAAAAAGACGACCAGGAAAGCGCCGAAGCCGTAAACCATCGCGCGAACGGTCGCGAATGCGGAGGCCGCCGAGAACAGCCGTCCCCCGGAAAACGGATTCAGTCGCTCGAATCGGAGCGCGGCCCGGCTCACGGCGAAGACACCACCGGTTTGCAAAAACGTGGCGATCGCAGTCGTGGCGGCCGTCGCCAAAAGAAGGGGAGCGGTGAGACCCAGCAAATCGCGCCCGAGCGCATTCATATCAATCGGAAACAGCGTCGGATGCGGCCCCTCGGCGATCGCCGCGCGCATGGCAGTACCAAACCAGCTCATGGTCGCCGCAGCAGCTGCCGGCAACAATGCAATCGCCGCAAAAATCCCGGCCGCGCGCGATGCAAAGAGGCTCGCGCCCCCATCCCCTTCGCGGCGCGCTCGTTCAAGCCGACGTGGGGTGGCGTCCTCGGTCGGCTCGCTCACCGGACTTTGGGCGAGGAGGGGGTAGCCTTTGGCGAGCGCGCCCTTCGGCGGGGCGCCGCTTTCTTGGCGGCTTTGACGTTCACGATCTTGAGGAGCGCGAAGAGAATTTCTTTTACCCCTTCACCCGTTGCCGCAGAAACCAGCTGCAAATCGATTTTGCGCTTCTTGAAGCGGGCTTTTACCTTCGCGTAAGCCTCTTTGACCTCCGGAATGTCAGCTTTGCTCATCGCCACGATTTGCGGACGTTTGGCGAGCTGCGGGTCGAACTTCTTAAGCTCCTTCATGACCGCGTCGTAATCGGAGAGCGGGTCGCGCCCTTCTTCCGGGTCGAGCGTGACCAGGTGCAGAAGCCCGCGCGTGCGCTCTACATGCTTCAAAAATCGGAGGCCGAGGCCTGCTCCATCGGCCGCGCCAGGAATCAGCCCTGGAATGTCGGCCATCACGAAGCTCGCATCATCAGTCACCTTCACGACGCCGAGATGAGGCACCAGAGTCGTAAACGGATAGTCGGCGACCTTGGGCCGTGCACGCGAGCAGGCGCTGATGAACGTGGATTTGCCGACGTTGGGGAAGCCGAGCAGTCCGTCATCCGCCATGACCTTGAGCTCGAGCCGCAATTCGCGCTCTTCTCCAGCCTCGCCAGGCTCCGCGCGTCGGGGAGCACGGTCGAAAGCGGAGGCAAAATGGATGTTGCCTCGCCCTCCGCGGCCGCCTTTGGCGATGACGGTCTTCTTTTCTTGCTCATTCAGGTCGAACAAGAGGTCGCCGGTCTCCTTGTCGAAGACCTGCGTTCCGGCCGGAACCCGAACCACGAAGTCCTCGGCGCCGCGCCCGTAACAGTCCGAGCCCATGCCGTGCTCGCCGTTTTTGGCGCGCAATGTTTTGGCGTGGGTGAGGTCCAAAAGGGTCGAAAGTCCGGGGTCGGTCTCGAAGACCACGTCTCCTCCGCGTCCGCCGTCACCGCCCGAAGGACCGCCAAAAGGGACATATTTCTCGCGCCGGAACGCAACGCTGCCATTTCCGCCGCTCCCGGCGATGACGCGAACCGTGCATTCATCGATGAATTTCAAAGTGCCTCTTCTTACTTCGCTTCTTACCTAGCCGGCGGGCGAATGCGAAGCCCCACAGCCTCCTCCCCCTCTCAAGTCGAGATCGTGAGCTTGCTAACGATCTCGACTGGCGACCGATTTGTCCGGTTTAGCTAGAGGCTATACAAATGTGCAGCCTCAAATCGCCTGGGGGTAGATGCGCGGCCGGGGTTGTGGCATCCGATGGGCCATGACGGTTGAAACGCTCTCTGCGTGGCTCCTTACCGCCATGGTCGCATTCAGCCCCCCGCAGGCACAGCGCGAGGGGGAGGCCGCGGCGCTGGTTCGGTACGGTGAAATGGCGCAAGATTTTGCGCGTGTGGCTTTGGACGATACGGAAACCCCGCTTTTTGAAGGGGAATCGGGTCGGCCTCAAACCGCGTTGCTCATGGCAGCCGTGGCTTCTTACGAGTCCGGTTATCGAAGTGATGTCGATCAAGGCACCGTGACTGGGGATCACGGAAAAGCCCTCTGCATCATGCAGGTGCAGGTCTACGGCAAAACCGCGGAGAACTACTCGCGCGACGAGGTGATGAACGACCGGGTGAAATGCCTGCGCGTCGCGCTTCATCGGATGCGGCAGTCGTTCATGGCGTGCCACGCCTTGAAGCTCGTCAACCGACTGGCGGGCTATACGGTCGGCAGCTGCAAGGTCGAAGACAAGTCAGAATGGCGCGTGCTCCGAGCGCTCAACTATTGGAAGGGCCATCCTTTCAAAGATCCCGCTGCCGAGCCTGCATCGACCATCGACGCGCCGGTCGCATCTGCAACGCCACCCCGAAAAACCTAGCGCGCGTTCGGGCTGCGCAAAGCGCTAGCGACTCGGGAAATGGGCTGTAAATCGGATCGGTCCGCGCCCAATCTACCCAAGATCTATCCGCGATTCTTGTACGACATGGCGGTAAGAATCCTCCAAAAGTGAAATTTCGATTGGGGTTCCCTGAAGGAAATGAGGTCCTTCTGCGTACTCTGAGACAATGCGGGGAGCGTTCGCCATCGTTCTTCTTTCACTCGTCGGAGCCGTCGGCTGCGGTGATGCAACGGCGGACATCCAGGCCGGCCAACACGGCAAGCGCCTGAACCTCGTCTCGGGCGAAGCGACCAGTGATGGGATCGGCCGAGACCTCGCCCTGGTCGCCGTCCATCGCGAGGCTTCGGGAAATGCCGCAGCCGTCGCACCGCTTTATCGCGATGTGGCAGGCGTCGTTTTGACCGACCCGAAATCCGGGGCGCAGCGCCTCCAACAATGGGTCCTCTCGCAAGATGGCACCGAGCTGAAATCGCGGTTTTGCCCCGTAAAAACCGAAGGTGGAGTCAATTTCAACGACTGTCTACCGTGGAACCGAGCGCAGTCACTCAGTGATTTGGCGCTGTCGGACGTCGGTCCGGTCCGAAGCTTTTCCACCTATCTTTTCGCTGACGAAAGCCAGAAGCCGGTGCTCGCGCAGGTCGTCTTCGACATGGCCGGCACCGAGCGCGTCGAGCGCACGTGCCCGATTGTTGGCAACATCGTGGATTGGGCCGATTGCAGCAACTGGCTCGCGCTCGAAGAATCGGCCTCGGCCCTCGGCGTTCCTCAGCAAGGCGCGTTCGACGACGAGGTGGTGGTTCCTTACGTCGACAAACAAGGAAATCCGCAATTTACCCAGCAGCTGATTACGCCGTCAGGCGATGCGGCGTGGGCACGCACCTGCACGATGACCGATGGGCAAATCCCGGGCATCGGCGGGACATGTCCATTCGCTCCACAGGTTCGGCTTTCGGCGCTCGGAATCCATTTTGACGCCGTTCAAGGCGTTGGCGGCTACCAGTACACGGACGGCGAGGCTCGAATTTACGCGCAAACGGCGATCGCGGCCGATGGCGTCAGTGCCTCGCGTCGCCTCTGTCCGGTGACGGCCGAAGGGGTTGCCTTCGAGCAGTGTCTCGGATGGGAGCCGGTCGACCTCACCGAGCTGGCGAAGCACGGCTCCACGCTCTGAGCGAATCCGCCGCTTAGATCGGACGGGAAAAAAAAGAATCGCGCGCTTTCGTACGCCTTTGCGTTCGGCTGGTTTACAGGCGTCGGTGGTTTTGCTAGATAGCCGCGCGTGAAATCCCATCGCACCCGTTTCGCGATTTTGTCGGCTCTGCTGTTCGGTCTTCTCACCGTGCTCGTCTCGACGACGGCATCGGCGCAGGAGGCAGGAGGCGAGGCAGCCCTCAAAGTTCCCGTGCTCGACAACCCGGCCATCGCCTCGTTCTTCGGAATGAGCGGCGCGTCGCTCCTCACCATGGGGCTCGGCGTCTGCGCGCTCGGCATGATCTTCGGCCTCGTCATCTACATGCAGCTGAAGAACGCGCCGGTGCACAAGTCGATGCTCGACATCAGCGAGCTTATCTACGAGACCTGCAAGACGTACCTCATCACGCAGATCAAATTCATCATGATGCTCGAGGCCCTCATCGGCACGGTCATCGTCCTCTACTTCGGCGTGCTCGAGCACTTCGCCGCCGGCCGCGTCATCATCATTCTCGCCTTCAGCATTCTCGGCATCGCCGGAAGCTGCTCGGTCGCTTGGTTCGGCATTCGCGTGAACACCTTCGCCAACAGCCGCACCGCTTTCGGCGCGCTCGAAGGCAAGCCGTTCCCCTGCTACGCGATTCCGCTCAAGGCCGGAATGAGCATCGGCATGCTCCTCATCTCGGTCGAGCTCGTCATGATGCTCGGCATTCTCCTCTTCGTCCCCGGCGAATACGCCGGCAGCTGCTTCATCGGCTTCGCTATCGGCGAGTCACTCGGCGCATCGGCGCTCCGCATCGCAGGCGGTATTTTCACGAAGATCGCGGACATCGGCTCCGACCTCATGAAAATCGTCTTCAAGATCAAAGAAGACGACGCGCGTAACCCCGGCGTCATCGCCGACTGCACCGGCGACAACGCAGGCGACTCGGTCGGCCCCTCGGCTGATGGCTTCGAAACCTACGGCGTCACCGGCGTCGCGCTCATCACCTTCATTCTCCTCGCGGTTCCCAGCGCCACGGTGCAGGTTCAGCTCCTCATCTGGATCTTCGTCATCCGCATCGTCATGCTGATTGCTAGCGCCATCAGCTACTTCGCCAACGACATGATCGCGAAGGCCCGCTACCAGAACGCCGCCAAATTCAACTTCGAGCACCCGCTGACCTCGCTCGTCTGGATCACGTCGTTCGTCTCGATCGCGTTCACCTGGGCGATCTCCTACTTCCTCATCCCGCAGCTCGGCGACGGCACGCTCTGGTGGAAGCTGTCGACCATCATCAGCATCGGTACCCTCGCGGGCGCGCTCATTCCCGAGCTCGTCAAAGTCTTCACGTCGACCGAGTCGGCGCACGTTGCCGAAGTCGTCACGTCGTCGCGCGAAGGCGGAGCGTCGCTCAACATTCTGTCGGGCCTCACCGCCGGTAACTTCTCGGCCTTCTGGCTCGGCATGACCATGATGTTCTTGATGGGCGCCGCCTATCTCGTCAGCCTCATGGGCGTCGGTCAGATCATGACCATCGGCGGCATGGATGCGTCGCCGGTCTTCGCGTTCGGTCTCGTCGCCTTCGGATTCCTCGGCATGGGTCCGGTCACCATCGCTGTCGACTCGTACGGTCCGGTCACCGACAACGCACAATCCGTCTACGAATTGAGCCTGATCGAGACCATCCCGAACATCGAAGAAGAAATCAAAAAGAACTTCGGCTTCAAGGTCGAGTTCGAAAAAGCGAAGCACTTCCTCGAAGAGAACGACGGCGCCGGCAACACGTTCAAGGCGACTGCAAAACCGGTTCTCATCGGAACGGCAGTCGTCGGAGCCACCACCATGATCTTCTCGATCATCGTGCTCCTCACCAACGGTCTCAAAGACAACCTCGCGAAGCTCTCGCTTTTGCACCCGCCGTTCTTGCTCGGCCTCATCGCCGGCGGCTCGGTCATCTATTGGTTCACGGGCGCTTCTACGCAGGCCGTCACCACCGGCGCTTACCGCGCAGTCGAGTTCATCAAGAAGAACATCAAGCTCGACGGCGTCGAAAAAGCATCGACCGAAGACTCGAAGAAGGTCGTCGAGATCTGCACGCGCTACGCACAGCGCGGCATGTGGAACATCTTCATGGTCGTCTTCTTCGCGGCCCTCGCGTTCGCATGCACCGAGCCGTTCTTCTTCATCGGCTACCTCATCTCGATCGCGCTCTTCGGTCTCTTCCAAGCGCTCTTCATGGCAAACGCCGGCGGCGCCTGGGACAACGCGAAGAAGATCGTCGAGACCACGCTTCGCGCGAAGGGCACGCCGCTTCACGATGCAAGCATCGTTGGCGACACCGTCGGCGATCCATTCAAGGACACGTCATCGGTCGCGATGAACCCGGTCATCAAGTTCACGACGCTCTTCGGTCTTCTCGCCGTCGAGCTCGCGCTCCAATTGAGCCGTCAGACCAGCGCGATCCTTGCTGTCGTCTTCTTCCTCATCATGATCTTCTTCGTGTGGCGCTCGTTCTACGGCATGCGCATCGAGGTCGAAACCACCAGCCCGACCAGCAAAGCCGGCGATTCGGAACGCGCGCCCGCCAAAGAAGAAGCTGCTGCACAGAGCTGAATCAGCTGTAAAATAAGCACAAAGCAGCACCGCAGCCCCGCTTCATCGCGGGGCTGTTTCGTTTAAGGCGTCTGCATTTGGAAAAATAAATTCGCGGGCGCGCCCAAAACGGGTGCCCTCGGTCCTCATGGAAAACGGACCCTTTCGGGCTCGGAGGAGCTTTCCATGCGCATCGCATTCAGCATTCTCGTTGCTTCCCATTTCGCTCACATCCATTGTCGGCTGCAGCGCTGGTGAATCGAGCGCGACCCCGCAAAGAATGCACGGGCGAGCACGTGAGCGCGACCGAAGAAGCGGTCGAAGCCGGATGGCTCTTTCGCACGCCCACCAAAAAATTCTTCCACGCTCTGCCAAGGCGCATTCGCTGGGTACGTCGTGCATTTGCCCGCGCTCGATCTTGCTGCACGCATGACGCTCATTGGACCTTCCGCTCGTCACCGTTTCGCTAGGACTCGGACTCGGCGGATCGTGGATGCATCAATCGTTCGACACGCGCGGAATTGCTCCATCGCGAAACAGGCCGGCCGGCCGGCTCGCAGCGAGCTTTGGTCTCGCGATCCCGCCTTTGAAGGCCTTTCCATCGTCGCCGAATCGAGCGCGGTCACCTACGCGTTTGCACTCGAGCGCGTCGAGTCACCGTCGAGCACGCAAACCTCACTCGGACCTTGGTTCAGCTTTCGGCAAATCGTCGGGCTCGAAAAAGAGTGGTGACGCGACGCTCAGGCGTCTGCGCGATCAAAGACACTCGGTCGTGAGCAGACGATCGGGACCGAGCCGCACGCGCAAATGGCCCGTGTGATTTTTGCAGCGTGATTCTTCGGGCGTCCAACCGTCGAATGCGGACGACGAAACTTTGATCGACCTCGCGCATTGACCAACGTTCACTTTGTCCGAGACGATCGGCTGCACGACGGAAAGCAAGCAGCCTTCGAACGCGGTGGTGTTCGAGCTGATGCGCCAGGTTCCCGGATCGAAGACGTTGCCTTCAGTGGAGTGACACCACCAGCGCACGAAGCCGCTGTCGTTGGGCTTGACCGTCAAGGTCGTCTCGGGCGAGTAGCCGTCGTGTTGTCTCTTCAAGACGAGAGTTCCGTGCGACGCGGGAGACATGTAACCAGGACTGAACGCGACCTCGCCGCTACAGCGATCGGTCATGACCTCGGTGCCACCGGCGTCGGCGTCGGGTTCGAACGTGGTCACGCTGAAACTGCAGAGACCGAGCAACAGGCTCGTTGCAAACAACACTCGCTTCTTGGTGATCATGAAAGGCTCCTTCGAGGCAGAGGCGGCGAGCATGCCGGAAGGCGCGGAAAAATCCCTCGATTTCGTGACGCCAGAACAAAATGACTATGCCGCGCGTCGTGGTTAAGCTCGCGAGATGAGCAAAGTCATTCTCGAGAAAATGGAGCTCGGCTTTCCGTGGGTCACCGCCGATCCGTTTCTCTTTTGCGTGCATCACGACGACGCGTATCCCGCGGGCAATGAAAAGATGGGGCCGACCACGTCGCTCGCCGGGCGAAATCTCGGCAACGACTTCGTCGTGAAGGACGGCTTTCGCATGTACCACGGTGAGGTGGTGCCGGGCTTTCCGCAGCACCCGCATCGCGGCTTCGAGACCGTGACCATCGCGCGGCGCGGCTACATCGATCATTCGGATTCACTCGGGGCAACCGCGCGTTTCGGAAAAGGGGACGCGCAGTGGCTCACGGCGGGTGGCGGCATTTCTCACTCGGAGATGTTTCCGCTCGTCGAAAAGGACAAACCGAATCCGGTCGAGCTCTTCCAAATCTGGCTGAATTTGCCTGCAGAAGACAAGATGGTGCCGGCGCATTTCGCGATGCTCTGGGACTCGGAGATTCCGCGCGTCTCGTTCAGAAATGCGAGCGGACGCGAAACCGTGGTCACGGTCATCGCTGGCGAGCTCGATGGAAAAGTGCCGCCGCCTCCGCCGCCGAAATCGTGGGCCGCACGCAAAGATTCGGACGTCGCGATTTGGAGCATCAAAATGGAAGCAGGCGCGACCTGGACGATGCCCGCAGCCAAAGGCGCAGACACCGGCCGCGTGATTTATTTTTTCAAAGGAAAATCGGTGAAGGTCGGCGATGAAACGCTGACGCATCACACGGCCGCGGTCGTGAAGAGCGACGAGCCGATCGATTTCGAAGCAGGCGAGGACGAGGTCGAGATTTTGTTGCTGCAAGGCAAGCCGATCGGACAACCGGTCGTGCAATACGGACCATTCGTGATGAGCTCGCGCGCCGAGATCGACAAGGCGATGGCCGACTATCGCAAGACGCGTTTCGGTGGCTGGCCGTGGCCGGTGGATGATCCGGTGCATGCGCGCACCGACGGGCGTTTCGCAAAACACGCCGACGGGCGTGTCGAGCAAGCGTCCGAGCACGCCGCGGAAAAAACCGCTGATCAGAAATCAGCTTAGTTTCACGGTGCTTCGAGGAGCTCGCGCGCGATACGCAGCATTTGAATCTCGTCCGTGCCGCCGCCGATTTGAAAGAGCTTGGCGTCGCGCGCCATCATCTCGACCACGCTGCCCGTCATGTAACCGGCGCCGCCCATGATCTGCACGGCCTCGAGCGCGCATTCGGTCGTCATGCGTGCACAATACAACTTTGTCGCCGATGCCTCGCGACCGGGCAGGGGGACGCCTTGTTTGTCGGCCTCGAGCTGGCGCATCAAGAGCGTGAACATGATCGAACGCGCGGTGTAAATGCGCGCGATTTTTTCTTGGACGAGCTGGAACGTCGCGATGGGCTTGCCCCACTGCTCACGCTGCTTCGAATATTTCAGCGCTTCTTCGAGACAGCGATCGGTCATTCCCAACAGCATCGGTGTCATTCCGAAGCGCTCCGAGTTGAGTGAGCTCTTCGCCGCCACGCGCGCGTTTTCCGCGGTATTTCCGCCTAAAAGTCGATCCTTCGGAACGAAGACGTCGTCCAAGAAAATCTCGCCGGTGGGAGAAGCATGCATGCCCATTTTTTTGAACGGTCGGCTGGTGGCAACGCCTTTATCGGTGCGAAGCACGATGAAGCTCCGCACTTCCGTTTCGGAAAGCTTCGCGTAAATCAGAAAGTAGTCGGCATACGGCGCGTTGGTGATGAACGTTTTGGATCCGGAGATTCGGTATCCGCCACCGTCTGCCTCTGTTTCTTGCGCGCGCGTTTTCATCGAGCCGAAGGCGTCGCTGCCGGCTCCCGGCTCGGTGAGCCCCCATGCGCCGATTTTCTCGAAGGACAAAACCGGCAGCGCGTAGGTGATTTTTTGCTCTTTGGTTCCGCGCGCCATGATGCCGCCCGCGAACAAACCAAGCGACGCGCCGAATGCGAGCGCGAAGCCCGGACACACGCGCGACAATTCCATCGTGAGGATCGCCATGAGCGCAGGATCGCTTGCTAGACCCTTCTTTTTGGCTGGTTCGTCGTCAGATGCATTCTGCATCTTTTGAAACATCGACTGAACCATGTCGATGATGCCGAACGTCTGCGCCATCTCTTTCATGACGGGGTAAACGTCGAGCTCGCCGGCCTCCATGGCGAGCACTTTGGGCTCGAGCTTTTGGACGCACCACGAACGAATGGCTTTTTGAACCTGCAGCTGGTCTTCGGAAAAATCGAGCATTGTCGGCCTCGAGGCGAGACAATAGCCGACGTCATGGCCGAGAGTCTCGTCGATCGCATCCCGCAGGACGTCATCGGTCTTTGTGATCGGCTCGCTGAAAAAGGGAAGCGCGGTTGGGTGGTGGGCGGTTGCGTGCGCGACCTCATCGCAGGCCGCGCGGTCAGCGATTGGGACATCGCCACCGACGCACTGCCGACCGAGGTTCAAAAAATATTTTCGCGTGTGATTCCTACCGGCATCCAGCACGGCACCGTCACCGTGATGCACAAAGGAAAAGGCTACGAGGTCACCACGCTGCGCGGCGAGACCACGTACTCCGACGGTCGTCATCCCGACGCCGTGCATTTTGTAGGCGACATCACCGCCGATCTCGCGCGCCGTGATTTCACGTTCAACGCCATCGCCGTCGATCCGATTAGTGGACATGTCATCGATCCGTTCGGCGGTCAGAAGGACCTACAAAACAAGCTACTTCGTGCGGTTGGCGTTGCGGAGGAGCGCTTCAACGAGGATGGTCTTCGTGTTCTCAGGGCTGCGCGCTTCGTCGCCACATTGGAGGTCGAGCTCGAAGAGGAGACGCGCAAAGCGATTCCGAGAACGCTCGACACGTTCAAAAAAGTGAGCGCCGAACGCGTCCGCGACGAATGGATCAAATCGATGAAGGCGGCGCGCCCGTCACGCGCATTCGAGGTCATGCGCGACACCGGAATTTTGGCCATCACGTGCCCAGAGCTCATGGAAGGCGTCGGCATGGAGCAAAACAAGTGGCACGCGTTCGACGTGTGGAAGCACGGCATGGAGTGCATGAATGCGTGCGTCGGCGATCCGATCTTGCGCATCTCCGCTCTCTTGCACGACGTGGGCAAGCCGCGCACGCGCGCGATGTCGCCGAAGACCAACGACTGGACCTTTTACGATCACGAGCAGGTCGGCGCGGAGATCGCACAACCCATTGCCACGCGTTTGAAATTCTCGAACGACGAGCGCGCACGCATCGTCGATCTCGTTCGCCACCACTTGTTCCACTACACCGCCGAATGGAGCGACGCGACGGTCCGGCGTTGGATGAAACGCGTCGGCGTCGATCGCATCGAGGATTTGTATTTGTTGAACGAAGCCGACGTTCGCGCAAAAGGTCGCGACTGCTCCGAAGATCTCGACGCCCTCGCGCGCTTGAAAGCGCATGTCGCAAAAGTGGCTGCGGCCGGTGCCGCGCTGTCCACCCGCGACTTGAAGATCGACGGCAAGGATTTGATGCGCGAGCTTTCGCTCAAGCCCGGTCCCATTCTCGGAAAAATCCTGACCGCGCTTTTGGAAGACGTGCTCACGGATCCCGCCAAAAATGAGCCTGATTTGCTCTTAATGCGCGCGCGCGAAATCGCAAAAGAAGAAGGAGCAATCACTTCATGATAGCGTCCCGCCGTGCGCGTTAGGCGAACTCTCGGGCTCCCGTTTGCGCTAACCGCCGCGTTCTTTTTCGGCGCGCGCAGCTCGCCCGCACAGACGCCACCCGACGCACCCAAGACGATCGCGATCGGCGACTTCACGCTGGCGCCCACCTTCGAGCTCCGAACACGTGCAGAGTACAGGCATGATCCGGTCGACATCGGCGGTCTCGACGCCGCCGGTCAACCAACGCCGCGCGTTCGCGATCCGTGGCTCATCTTCGAGCGCACGCGCTTGGGAATCGGCGCAGAGCGCGGAGCGATCGGCGCACAAGTCACGCTGCAAGATGCTCGCGCTTGGGGAACGACACCGACCAACGTGCTCGCATCGCCCGCCGCGAGCTTCGGTCCTTATGAAGCGTACGTCGACGCGCACACCGGCAAAGGCTCGCGTGGTTCGTTTTTGCGCGTCGGCCGCCAAACCGTGCAATGGGGTGAAGGACGTTTGATCGGAGTGAGCGATTGGAGCCCGACGGGTCGCGCGCTCGATGCCATTCGCGGGCACGTCGCGACCGGCCATTTCGATTTCGAAATTTTGGGCGTGTTACTCGATGCGCCGCGTCCGCTCGGCCAAGGCCTCGGCGAGCCCACCACGTCGCAAGTCACCAGCGGCAACGAGCTCTATGGAGCAAGCGCCGCATGGACGCTCGATCCACTATTAAAAATAGAGCTTTTCGGGATCGCGGAAATTGCCCGCAACGGCGGCGGCGACTCGACATTGCAAACTGCACGCGATTCCGGCGAGACCTACGTCGCGTCGCTTCGTGCGTCCGGTGACAGCCGCGGCCTCAAGTACGGCGCAGAAGGCGCTTACGAATTCGGACGCGCCGCCGCACTGAACGACGCCGCGCGCTCCGCGTACGCGCTCG
>JBDTFL010000204.1:0-11766 GCA_039937955.1 Polyangiaceae bacterium
TCATTCGATCGATCTTCGTCAGCATGCGCGCCTGCATGCCGACGCGCTCCGAGAGCTCGACGCACCGAGCGCAGTCAGCACGCGCGTGCTCGACATGATCAAGATGGCGCGCACGCTCAAGGCAACCCACGATCCGCAATCGATCACGACCTACGTCATCAGCGGAGCAACCAGCGTCACCGACATTTGGAACGTGCTCGCGCTGCTCCGGGCGTGCGAGATCGACCCGGCCGGAAACGCGAATGACCCGGGAATCATGCCGGTTCCGCTGTTCGAGTCGATCGCGGATTTACGCGCGGCGCCGAAGATTTGTCGCGAGCTTTTTTCGCATCCTGAATATCGCGCGCTCCTCGCAACATGGGGCGACACACAAGAGATCATGCTCGGGTATTCGGACTCCAGCAAAGACGGCGGCATGCTCACGTCGACCATCGAGGTCTACAACGCGCACGAGCAGCTCCACGTGGTCGCCGCGGAGTGCGGCGTGAAGCTCCGATTATTTCACGGGCGCGGCGGCACGGTGGGTCGCGGCGGTGGCCCGACTCACCGCGCGATCATGACGCAGCCGAGCTTCACCGGATCCATGAAGCTCACAGAGCAAGGCGAGGTCATCCACTGGAAATACGGAGACGCGCAAATCGCCACGCGCAGCCTCGAGCTCATGGTCACCGCTGCGGCGTCGATCGTGAACGACACCGATCGTCATCGTCCCCAGCCCGCTTGGCTCGGCGCGCTCGAGACATTGTCGCAGCTAGCGTTCGCGCATTACCGAAAGCACGTCTACGACAACCCGGAGATGCTCGCGTATTTCGAGCAGACAACGCCCGCGCCGTTCATCGATCGCGCGAAGATGGGCTCGCGTCCGGCGAAGCGTGGCTCACTGACCGGCTTGGAAGACATACGCGCGATCCCCTGGGTTTTTGGCTGGATGCAATCGCGTTGCTGTTTGCCCGCGTGGTTCGGCGTGGGCACGGCGCTCGAAAATTTCATAGCAGCCGACCCGAAGAATCTCGGGCTTCTCAAAATCATGGCGCAAGACTTCGGCGCGTTCGAGGACATGCTCCGCAACGTGCGGCTCGGAATGGCGAAGGCCGACGAGCTGATCGCAAAGCGTTACGGCACGCTGATGCACGATTCGGAAAAGCGCGCGCGCATCGCGAAGGTACTCGACGAAGAACGCGAACGAACCGAGCGTCGCGTGCTCGAGGTGTGCGCGCTTCCGGAGCTGTTGTCGGACGACCCGGTGCTCGAGCAATCCATCGCGCTCCGCAATCCTTATGTCGATCCGATGAGCCTCGCGCAGATCGAATTGCTGGCCCGCGCGCGAGCACTTGCGCCGAGCGACGAGCTCGAGCGAGCGCTCGCCGAGACGATCGCCGGGATCGCCGCGGGGCTCAGGAATACCGGCTAAAACGCCGTTTAAACGCAGCTCACATGCACGCGCGCAACGGGCGCAGGCTTCGGCAGTGGCAATCATTCGCCTCAGCCTCGAGCCTCAGCCTAGAGAAGGCATGCTTCTCGCTGTGTCAGCGTTCATGCGCTCCTTCGTCGTTCTGGGAATCACCGTCATCGCATTTTCCACCGCTGCTGCTGCCTGTTCGGGCTCGGGAACGGGAACCGGCGGAACCCTCGGAACGTCACCCGTCGTGGGAAATACAAGCCATTTCAACGCTTGTCCGGTTGGCGGCTCCGACGCGCTGCCGGCGCTTCGTTGTGCGGCGGCGTCGGGTGCACCGCGCATCGCGCTTGCCCTATGTGGCGACCTTGTCGCGGACAACACGCTCACACTCGACGCGTCGGGCGGCAATTTGGTGGTTTCGGGCACCTCTACGACGAGCGCGCCGCTGGTCGTCAGTGGCGACTTCGAATCGGCAGGCACCATAGACGCACGCAACACGCAGCAGGTGTCGGGCTCGCTTCGCGGGGGAGCAGATTGGAATACGAGCGCACCCGTAACGATCGGCGGCGACGCGCTGCTCGCGGGATCGCTCAACGCTACGAACACGGTCACGGTGACTGGAAAGTTGCAAGCAGCTGCGGTCCACTCGAATCAAACACCGAGCGTGAACGCTGGACAGATCATCGACGGCGCCGCGCCGTTCGCCTCGGAGCTGGATTGTCAAAATCGTCCGAACATTTCGGCGTTGGCGAACGGCGTCGTTGCCGATGCGACGATCGCCGGCGTTTTTCCCAGTAATTCGCTCGAGAACGTAAACTCGCCCACGGACATTTCGATCGCGTGCGGGCCCTACGTTCTCACCAACGTCGCCGTGAATTCTCCCCTGACCATTCACGTGCTCGACGCCGCGACGCTGGTCATTCGCGGGAACCTCACCATCGCGTCACCGCTCGTCATCGATGTCGCCTCCGGAGCCAAATTCGATTTGGTGGTCGGTGGTGACGTCGCAGTGAACAACACGCTGACGATTTCCGGCGGCGGCGCGGCGACCACGTTCGTTGCAGTCGGAGGCGCGCTCAATGTCGCTGCTCCGTTGCAGCTCGATGGATCGCTGGTCGTCGATGGACAGCTCGACGCAAACAATACCGTCACCATCAGCGGCGCCGCCTTTCTCTCCGGTTTGCATGTCGCCTCACCGGTCCAAGTTCATGCGGGCGCATCTCCTGCTCCGGCATTTGGCGGCAATGGTTGCTTGTAAGATGCAACCAGATCCGCGATCCTGAAATCATGAGCATCGACATCAATCGCTTCCGAATTCACGGCAAAAACAAGCTCAAGCTGGCCGACCGGCCGACGCATGTGAAGCCCGTCTATTCGTCGAAGGACGATTACAAAAAGAAGATCGAGCACCATGTGGAGGAGCTCGCCGCGCTCCAAGATCTCTTCTATGCGAACCAGTGCTACTCGCTGCTCGTCATTTTCCAAGCGATGGACGCCGCCGGAAAAGACGGCGCGATCAAGCACGTGATGAGCGGCGTGAATCCTCAAGGCTGCAACGTCACGGCCTTCAAGCATCCGAGCGCCGAGGAGCTGAGTCACGATTTCTTGTGGCGCACTACGCAGCAGTTGCCGAAGCGCGGCATGATCGGGATCTTCAATCGCTCGTATTACGAAGAGGTTCTCATCGCGCGCGTGCATCCGAAGATCTTGGAGGCGCAAAACATTCCGACCTCACTGAGGCACAAGAAAACGATTTGGCGCGATCGCTTCAAGTCCATCAACGACCTCGAGAGCCATCTCGCGCGCAACGGCACCAAGATCATCAAAGTCTTTTTGCATCTCTCCAAAGCCGAGCAAAAGAAGCGGTTTTTGAAGCGGATTGACCATCCCGAGAAGAACTGGAAGTTCGAGCAGAGCGACGTCGAGGAGCGAAAATATTGGACCGCCTATCAACACGCGTACGAAGACTGCCTCGCGCACACAAGCGCAAAGCACGCGCCTTGGTACGCCGTTCCTGCGGACGACAAACACAACGCGCGGCTGATCGTTTCGGAGATCATTCTAAATTCACTTCGAGCGCTCAAGATGACGTCGCCGTCGGTCACCAAGGACGAGAAAGAAGAGCTCGCGCACATCCGCAAAGAGCTCTGAGCTATTGGAAGACGCCGACGTCGATCTCGCTGGTGCTCTTGAGATCCAACGTGATGGCGCCGCCCACCGAATAGACGTGGTTGCCCAGCACCGGAAATTGATGCACGTGTCCGCGGGCGACGCCGAGCGGCGCGACCTCTTCCCACGCGCCGAGCGAATGATCCGCGCCGATGGGCGAGCGCCAGACCTTGTCCAAGATCTTGTAGGCAGACGTGCCGAGCCCGCCGCCCAAGTAGAGATATCCGCCATAGAAAAAGCTCGCGTGCGTGCAGACGCCTTCGGGCAAGGACGGCATGCTCGTCCAATTTCCGATCGTGCCATCCGCGAGAATTTTGCCTTCAAATACCGTAGCGAGCGGCGGTGACGACTGAAATGCGGACTTGTCCAAGCCGCCCGCAATATAGATGTATCCTGCATGTAACGTGCTGCTGAAGTGCGAGCGCGGCCCGGGCAGCTTTCCGGCGGACGCCCAAGCGGACACCGTACCGTCGGCGCTCACGTTCGCCGAGACGATGTCGTCCCAGACGTTCGGATCGTTGAAGCCGCCGAGCACGAACATGGTCGAGCCGCTGACGATCGATGCAGGATGCATGCGAAAGCTCACGACCGATCCGGCGCTGTTCCACGCGCCGAGCGAACCGTCGGAGTTGATGACTGCGCTGTAAGCCTGGTCGGTCACCGCGGCGCCGCGACTTCCGCCGGCGAAGACGATCACGTTGTTGACGATGGCGCCGGTCATGCCGCCGGTTGCACGCGGAATGGCGGTGAGCTCGGTGAATGCGCCAAGTGAACCGTCGGCGTTGATGGGTGCGCGGTCGACATTCGCGATCGGTGAGTCGTTGTCCACGCCGCCAACCGAATACAGAAATGCGCCGCTCGAGGTTTGCGCGATCACCGACAAGTGATGATTGCGTGGACGCGAATCGGTCGAGCTCTGTGACCATCCGAGCGATCCGCAGGTCGTGTCGATCGTTGCCGAATCACCGACGCAGTCGACCGTGGATGCGCCAGCATCGGTGGGTTGCGCTACAGAATTGGATGACGCGCCGTTGCTGCATGCGCAGGAGAAGAGGACGAAGACGCTGAGGACGATCGACCGACGAGCCATGGCGTGCGCCCAAACGCACGTCATGTGCCACCATAATTTGCCTTGAGAACAAGCTGATTTCGCGTCGCTCGCGGACTGCGCGTCAGGTTGCTGACGGCTCACGCGTGCCGATCATGCGCACGCGATCATCCGCGAAGGAGTTAGCTCAGCACCGCGAGCTCGAACGTCACGACGTTTTCTTTGGCGACCCCGCGCGCCACGGCTTGGACTTTGTTCAGCCAGGCGTAGCGTGCGTCGCTCGTTTCGAACACCGGCGTGAAGTAGCACGGCGCTCCTTTGGAAAACTTCGCGCTGTCGGTGCGGCCCGTGCCGTGAACGAAGATGGTCGCGCCGTCTTCGGTTTCGAGTACGAAGCGGATGTCGAGCGTGGCGACGTCGTTCGGACCGAGCGTGAGCCAATCGCCGGCGGGCAACGCGCTCGCCTTCTTTGCTTTGAGCCGTTCGCCTTGCACGACGATGTCCGTAAAATCGATCACCAAGCGTGCACCCACCGGCGCGTTGGCGATGAGAAGACTTCGGCCCATCGTGATGATCATCGTCGCCAGCGGTTGCAGCTCCATTTTTTCGATCCCTGAGGTGAGGTTGTTTGCAGCTGAATTTACGGTCTTTGGTGACGCACACGCGGCAATGACGGCGCCAGAAATGGCGACGATGAATTCACGACGCCGCATCACGTGCGCCGAAAAAACGAGGCATTATCGGTGGCAAATTGCTCGAAGCTGCGGCTCTTGTGACCTGTGGTGCGCTCGAGATCATCGCCACGAGACTTGCCGAGCCACCCTTCTTTGGTGTCGGCGTAAACGTGGAGCGCTTGCACGGTGTTCCAGCCACTCGATCCGGCTGCGGTCATGCGTGCCGCAAAATCCTGAGCCGAAAAATCCACCCATGTGATCGGACGACCCGCGACGCGCGACAGAGACGACGCGATGTCATCGCCGCCGATCGCTTCGGGCCCTGTGAGATCGAAGACGCGTCCGAAATACGCCGATGGATCGGCGGCCGACAGCAGATGCGCCGCGAGGAGCGAGATGTCGCGTGCGTCGAGGAAGTAAGCGCGACCCGATCCGATCGGCATGTAGAAGCTCGAGTCGCCTTTCGCGTACACCCAAGGCATCGTCGTGAGGTGCTGCATGAAGATGGTCGGCCGAATCACGCTCCAAGAAATTCCGGTCGCCGCGATGCGCTCTTCACCCTCGTAATGCAGACGCGGAATGAGGCTCGGAATGGACTTGGGCGTGGACGCGCGCGCGCCTGCCACCGAATGCTTCACGACGTATTTGACCGATTTTTCTCGGGCGATCGCAGCAGTTACATCACGATGCCAGTCCGACATATTTTCGATGAACGGCGGAAGCACGTAGACCCGGGTGACGTCTCGAAGAGCGGGTGCCAGCGTCTCCGGTCGATCGACGTCGAACGTGACGACCTCGACGTTGGAGCCGAGCTCACGCACGCGCACCGAGCTCGGCGCGTTCGTATCGCGTGCGCCCGCACGTACGTTGAAATTGGCGTTTCCCGCGAAGATTTTCACTATCTCGGTTCCGACGTTTCCGGTGCCGCCGGTGACGAAGATGGTCTCTTTCATTTCTCCATTGGTAACCCTGCCGGGCTCGGGTCGCTCATGAACGCGGCTCATTCCGCTTATGAGTCATTCCGTAGCGACGGCCGCGATTTGCGCGCGCAGCCACGCGTGCGCCGGATCGCTTTGGTGACGCTCGTGCCAAAGCTGGACGAACTCGATCGGCGGCGTCTCGAACGGAAGGCTCACGTTCACGAGGTCGAATCGCGAGGACAGCAAATCAGCGAGACGCGCGGGCATCGTCACCAGCAGATCGGAATCCGACACCACCACGGCCGCCGTCAAAAAGCTCGGCACCTCGAGCAGCACGCGACGCTTCTCACCGCGTTGCTCGAGCGCGTCGTCGACGATTCCGCCAGGCAAGCCGCGCGGAGACACCAACACATGATTTGCCTTTAAATACCGCGCGAAATCGATCCGCTTTTTCATCAGTGGATTCTTCTTCCGACCCACGCAGACGAGACGATCGGTGAACAGGGACTGCCGACGCAAAGCATCCGGAACCGTACGAGCCGGTCCGAGCATCAGCGCGTATTGACGATCGAGAAGCGCGCGCTCCGGATCATTCGCGTTGCGCACGATGACGTCGACCGCTGGTGCGACCTTGCGCAAGCGTGACAAGAGCGGGCTCACCACTGCGATCTGCGCGTAGTCACCTGCGATGATCGAGAACCGACGAGCGGCCCGGACCGGATCGAACGTGGAGCGCGTGGCGACGAGACGCTCGATATTTTCGAGCGCGCTACCGAGCTCCGAGCCGAGCTGCTCGGCGAGAGCGGTCTTTGCCATCTCGGCTCCACGCCGAACGAGCAGCGGATCATCGAACTGCGCACGTAGCCGATTTAGCGCGTGACTCATCGCGGATTGCGTCACGCCCAAACGCGAAGCTGCACGCGTCACGCTCAGATCGGTGAGCAGCGCCTCGAGCGACACGAGCAGATTGAGGTCGACTTGGCCGAGACGAGAACGCGCCACGAGCCGGTCACTTTCCTTTTTGGAAATGCGTCAAAATTTGATTGGGCGTGAGCGCGTCGTCAGCGTCGATCGCCGTTGCCCGTACGCGATAACCCACAACCCGGATCTTATCACGCGTGAGCGAAGCTCAGGCTGCGGGCGCGAGCGGTATTGGCGAGACGGCGACGCGATTTCGTCCGCCCGCTTTCGCTTCGTACATCGCGCTGTCGGCGCGTGCGACGAGCACGTCGGTTTGCCATGCAACGTCGACGCTCGCGATGCCGAGCGACGCGGTTACATGAATCGTCTCGCCGGACGGCAAAACGCATTTGGTGTCCGCGATTGCTTTTCGTAAACGCTCGGCGGCCACGCGCGCACCGGCTTCACTCGTTTGCGGCAATGCGACGACGAATTCTTCGCCACCCCATCGTCCGACGACGTCGCTGCGACGCGCGATGCTCGTCAAGGCTGCTGCGACTGCTTGCAGCACCGCGTCGCCGGCTGCGTGCCCGTGCGTGTCGTTCACGGATTTGAAATGATCGACGTCGATCATCACGAATGAAAACGGAAGCGCATGACGCGCGGCACGGGAGCGTTCGCGTTCGATGGCGTCGACGAACGCGCGGCGGTTCGGTAGTCCGGTGAGCGCATCACTCGCAGCGAGACGACGTGCGTCGTCGATGAGCGCTGCAATGCGCACGGCGCCACCGAGCTCCGTTGCGAACAATTTTGCGAGCTCCAAATCGGCAGCGGCTACGGACCTCGCCGCGAAGCCGATCGCAATTGACCCTATTTTTCGGCCACCAAACTCGATCGGAAACGCGTGGGCAGATGCGCCGCCGTTTTCGCTGGGACGATCGTCGGCGACGATCTCGGTCGCAGTTTCGGGAAGCAGCGGGCACGTCGCGCGCGCCTCCGCCGTATTCGCGTGACGGTCGGCGTCTCGCGTATGCAAAAACATTTTTCGAGCCGAGCCCACTTCCGGCGCGAACGCGAGCCAGCGATACGCCATCACATCCGACGACAGCGAGATCAAGCCCGCGAACAGATCGGCCATGTTTCCCGCACGACCGAGCGCACGAACCTCACCTGCGATCACCGAATCGAAGAGCGCATTGTCGAGCAGCTGCGACAGACGCTCTTGCACGGTAGAACGCGACGGCAGCGAGCACGCTGCAGCTTTCGGACGATTCGGATCGTTGACGGCCCGCTCGATCGCACCCGCGAGATCGTCGGGCGCCGTCTTCGACACGTACGCAACGGCGCCTGCCGAGCGCGCCCAAAATTTCGAACGACGATCACCCGCCGCAGTGAGCAACACGACCGGGACGTGCTTCGTCGATCGATCGGCCTGCAGCAGCCGGCACAATTGCACGCCGGAAATTCCCGGCATCTGCAAATCGGTGACGACCAAATCCGGGGGCGACTCGAACACGCGCTTGGCGGCGGCTTCGGCGCTCGGAAATTCCTCGACCGCGTAACCGATTTCTCGCAATCGTTGCCCGAGCAACATGCGAACGGAAGGACTGTCGTCGACGAGAAAGAGACGTTTCACTGGACTCCCCTCCTGAAAAAAGAATGCCGCGAATACCTGTGAGCAAGTACGGCACGAGAGGGTGAAAACCTAAGTCGGGTTCGCGCAGCAGCGAAATCCCAGGGAATAGTCGTGGTATTGGAAGTCGTGCGCGATGGTTCGGTAAGCGCAACCGTCGCCATGCTGCGACGTGTCGAGCCAACAGCCGCCCTGGAACGTGCCGTTGGTGTCGGCGGTCCACTCGTCCAAATTGCCGACCATGTCGAAGACGCCTTCGTCGGTGACGCAACCTGACGAGCTTCCGGTTTTGGCGACGGTGTCAGGCAATTGATCGAGACGCGGATCGTTGAGCTCGAGCGGATTGAAGCCACGCGACAACGACGACGAGAAGTACACGAGCATCGGAGCTTTGCCGGTGTCGTGACATTTGTTGGCGACGCGGGTCGGTCCGTACGGAAACGCGTAACCGTTCGAGCCGCCACATGCGGCGCGCCATTCAACGGGCGCGCACAATCGTTTTCCGGCGTTCGTGCAAGCCGCGAGTGCGGCTGCGGCACTCACGTAAGCCTGCGGAGTAACGCCGGCGGAGCTACGTGCCACGTAGGTGCGTGTGCTCGAGAGCGGCTCGTAGATCGCGTGGGCTTGAAGTGAGCCGTCGGCGGCGCGTTCGTCCACGGCGCACTCATAGCGATCGATACAGAAACGACCACCTCCGGAGAGAGCCATTTCAGGCGGACATTTCGCGGATGATTTCGCAGGTGCGAGCGTGCCTTCGTCGACGGTATGAAATTTTGTCGGCACGTGCGCAGCGATGGCCGCTTCGATGGAGCCCGCGGCGCCGCTTGCGACGGATCTTTTTTGCGGATCAAACGCCGGCGCGATTTGCGCGAGCGCTTGACGTACTTGATCCTTCGATGCCGGTGGTGGGTCGTCGTCGGCCAACGCGAACGTGGCCACAGAAACGAACGCCGCGAGGAGCATGACGCTCGCTCGTGCGCGATTCCAGACGCGACCAAGCCTGGTCGCTGACACCACCATACGAGAAGAGTACTCGCGATCTACTTCCCGAACATCTTGAGCACGACGAAGATCAAAACTGCGCCGCCGAAGCCGCCTCCGCACAGCATATAAAGGAGCGACCAACCAGCAGCGAGAACGGGCAACGACGTAGCAAAGGCAGCGAGAATCATGACGAAATCTCCAATCGTTTTTTGTGGGAGAGCCCGCGAAAAACGGCTCGATTCAGCGTTTTGCAAGGAGCTTGCCGCCGCATGAATGCAACACTGCCACAGCCGAAGATGCCGTTCGCCAACGTGCCACTCGCGCCGCGCTGGCATACCGCGCTGATCGTTTCGCTGATGCTGGTGGTCGCGACTTTGGGAGCGATCATGCAGATGCGCGGTGAGCTCACGACCGCGCCGCCGCCCGACTCGCGCATCACGCTCGTTTATCTGCCGACCATCTTGGTTTCATGGTTCATGGCGATCTATTGCTTTCGGATCGGCCGCCCGAAAAGCGCGCTGCGTGAGCTCATTGGACGCACGTGGACATCAGCGAAACGCGCGCTCCTCGACATCGCGATCGGCCTGTCATTCCTCATCTTCATCGACGCGTCGGAGACTATCTACGCGCACTTTTCACATGCGGTCGAGAACCCCGCGCTGGCCGCGATTCTTCCGCAATCGATCGCCGAAAAGTCGGTGTGGGTGCTATTCGCCTTCAGCGCCGGCTTCTGCGAAGAGGTGATCTATCGCGGCTACCTGCGCGCACAATTTGCCGGTTTTTTCCGCTCCGTTGCGATCGGCGTCGTCGTGCAAGGACTGCTGTTCGGCATCGCGCATGGCGAGCAAGGCATCACGACCGCGCTTCGTTTCGCGCTCTACGGCATCGGCTTCGGAGTCATCGCGGTCAAGCGCCAGAGCCTGCTCCCCGGCATCGTTTGTCACTTCGTGCTCGACCTCTCGAGTGGCTTTTTGCACCACTGAGATTCGTGCTCGTCGGTGATGCGTTGCGCCTCACTGTTCTGTTCCGCCTCGCCAAAGCCAGAGATCCCGCCAATGAGTGCTACTCAGAAGGTGCTTGTCTCTGCCGACCGCCGATACGAAAGCTACGTCCGGACGAAACGGAAAGATCGCCGCGGTCGTCGCGGCTCTCGTCATGCTCTTCGTTGCGTATGAGCTCGGTGTGTTCGAGCAGGTTCGTAATCCGGCAGCGCTCGCGAAGAGCCTCGTGGCCATGGGCGCCTGGGGTTACGTGGCGTTCGTCGTCACCTATGCGGCCGTGCAGCCGTTCGGAGTTCCTGGAACCATTTTCGTTTTCGGCGCGGCCTTGATTTGGCCTTGGCCCATCGCCTTCGCGCTTTCGATGCTGGGCACGATGGCCGCGAGCATCATCGGTTTTTCGTTTGCACGCTTCGTCGCACGCGATTGGATTTCGAGCCGAATTCCCCAGCAATTCAAGAAATACGACGAGGCCCTCGTCCGCCGCGCGTTCGTCACCGTGATCCTCATGCGTCTGATTTTTTGGATGCCGCCGCTGCTCCACGCATTTTTCGGTGTCTCCAAAGTGCGGTTCTGGACGCACGTTTGGGGATCCCTCATCGGCTACATCATTCCGCTTTTTCTCATGAGCTTCTTCGGGCAAAAATTGTGGCGCATCCTCAAAGGCCTGCCCCCCTCGGTGTGGATCGAAGCCGCGATCGGCATCGTGGCGATCAGCCTCGGCGTCATGGCGTGGCGCCGTTCGCGACGTCAGTCGGTCGGCTCGTAGAGCGTGACGCCGCGGTGAATGGCGGCGTTTTGAAAGTCGGGCGGATGCCATTCCACTCGCGCCATCACGAGAAGCGAGGGGAACATTTCGGTGGTCGCTGAAAACATCGGGTACGTGGTCGGGTGGTGCAGGATCGTTACCGCCCAGGTCGTCATGTCGGCCGTAACGTCGGCTTGCGCCATGAGCTTCCAACCGACCGGCACCGCCGGATTGTCCGCCACATTGGGAGATTGCGAGCAGCACTCGATGTCTGCCGCGCCCGGACAATAACC
>JBDTFL010000205.1:0-2853 GCA_039937955.1 Polyangiaceae bacterium
GACGGACAACGAAAAGCCTATGAATTAGCCGGTTTCACGAGTGATCCGGGCCTCACGGGAATTTTCGATTTCCCGCCGGTGAACCCGTCCGACGACTACATCCACATGCACTACAGCCAGTACCAAAAAGAGTTCGGGCTCATCTCCAATTGCCACGCGGACACGACCGCGGAGCTTGGAACGAAATGCGACGAAGCGGCGATGGACGTCGCGGATTACCGCGACATGAAAGCGTTCGCGCCCGACCCGGCATATGCACAATACACGTTTGGTCTGTATGACCACGCGGTCGACGTGAACGGACGCGTGCGGCGCGGTTACATGTTCTCGAGCGACGAGTTCGCGGACACCGGAAACGTGCCGAGCTTCACGTACGACGCCGGCGCAGATCCGTACGAGCAGGTTCGCTTTTTGGAAGCGCAGTATGAGAACCGTTACCTCTTGGACGGCTTCCGACGCGACCGCGTGATGTTCAATTCCGACGCGGCCATCGAGCGCATGCAAGCGCACTACTTGGACACCATCCAAGAGATCGCGAAAACGTTCGCGTTCGGCGCGGTGCTCGACGGCGACCCCACACAACCGACCACCGGATTTTTGGACGACGGCAATTTCGGACCGATGGAAATGGGTGCCACCGTCGCGCTCGATCTTTTTGCGCGCATGCTCACGCGTCCGGAACCAGGCTATTTCTGCGATGGAACGAGCGATTCATGTGCGGGCACGCAACCCGACGGTCTCGACCTCGACATGTTCATCGCTGACCCGACGCCCGCCACCGGATCGCAATTCGACTTCCACGTTCCGCTCGTGACCGGTCGTTACGTGCACAACGATTACGACTATTCGAAAGGCTATTGGTGGTCCGACTATCAAACGCAAGTCGGCGCGTATTACGAAAAAATTTGGGCGACCTATTACTTGAGTGAAGCGTTCGACGATTTCATTTCGAACTCCAAAGAAGACTTCACGGATGGTCGCTACAAGAACGTGAATTTCGCGACGGTGTTTCCGACCCAAGTAAATCGTTTGTTCGGAAACATGCTCACCGGCGATTACGACATGTACGCGCCTTGGACGACGACGACGGGAGCGCCGAGCACGACGCCGCCCGAAGCCTCTCTGATTTATCCGGCGTGGCATAACGTGAACGACCTCGGAACGCGCAACGACGCGGCGATCAAGCTCGTCGATCCCAACTACGCGTGGCAGGAGCAGCTCTACGCAATGGTGTGGGGGGCCATGTATTTCCCGACGAATTGGTCGAATTCGTGGATCAATGATGCGCGCATCACCGAGCTCGCGAGCGATCAAGTGACGTGGCCTGCGAACGAAACGTATTCGTTCTACAACCCCGACACCGGCATCACGTATCACGCGCACGCGGCAGGAACGGAGACGATCCTCGGCGTACTGCACCAGAAAGGTGTCGGTGCACGCATGCTCGAGTGGGCGAACCGGCTCGTCGGCGTTGCATTCGCATGCGACCTCGACGCGGTCGGCAATTGCAAATTGAATCCCGATGGCACCCCCGTTCTCACGCTCGACGCAAACGGTCACGCGCAGCTCGATCCAGATTACGGCTCGGTGGATCTCACGCTCCAAGCGTTCGCCAGCAACATCGACATCATGCGGCAGCTCACCTCTACGTTCTCCAGGGATCTCAGCGATGACAATCTTCCGCAGCCTTGAGATCGGAATTTGGGGCGTGTTTGGCGTTGCATCTGCGATCGCCGGATCGGCTTGTTTTTCCGCGTGCTCATCGTCCTCGCCCGCAGCCGCATCGGTCGACGCAGGCACTGACGCCACGAACATCATCTCGCCGTCTTACAGTTACGAGGACAGCGGCATCATCGTCGGAGCGGGTGGAACGGGCACCGACACCGTCGACGAAGATGCATCTGCGCCGGCCGCCGTCGTCATCAACGAGGTCGACTACGACGAGTCCGGAACCGACACTGCCGAGTTCGTCGAGCTCTTCAACCCGAGCACGACGGCATCGATCGACGTGAGCAATATGGCGCTCACGTTCGTCAATTCGTCGAGCGAATATTTGCGCGTCAACTTGAGCGGATCCATCGCACCTGGCGGCTATCTCGTCGTCGCTGACGCGGCGGTCGTCGTCCCCGTTGGGCCGACCGTCATTCGTTTCACCAAAGCGACCGACAACATTCGCAACGGGCCAGACGCCATCGCCATCATCGACCGCACGAGCGCCGACATCCTCGACGCCCTCTCTTATGGAGGCGCGATTTCTGGTTACGTCGAAGGCACGGCAACGGACGCCATCGACACGGCGAGCGGCACGGGCTCGCTCATTCGCAACCCAAACGGCACCGACACGAACAACGCGGTGAATGACTGGGTCTTCACCACGTCCATCACGCCCGGCGCTGCCAATACAAAAACGCCGTAATTTTACGTGTTTTTCGTCGTGATTGGAATTTTGCACCTCAAGGTGCTATGGCCAGCGCGACTTTGACCGGGCGTGTGTCTCTGCATTTCGAGACACCGCCTCATGCGGGGAATTTTTCGAACTCGCCGACGTAGGAATGTCGGTCCTTAAAAAAACAAAGCCAGCGCCTCGAACGCTCCCTTTCACCTTCGAGCAGAAAACGAAAATGAAAAAGACCTGGATCTACGCATCACTTTTTTTGACCGTCCTCATCGTGGCGGCAACCGGCTTCCTCGGATGTAAAAGCTCCGACGACGTCCGCCAGTCGCAAAAGGGCGAGGCTTGCCAAACCACCAACGATTGCGCGGGCGGGCTTTCATGCATCCCGATTCCGAGCGAGTCGATCGGCGTTTGCGTGACCAGCCAATTCAACATCGCGAAGACCGCCAAAAGCTGCA
>JBDTFL010000206.1:0-3636 GCA_039937955.1 Polyangiaceae bacterium
GCGTGATCCGAAATCGATCAAGCTGATCGCCGTTTCCAAGACGTTCCCGATCGAAAAGATTCAAGAAGCCTACGACGCAGGACAACGCGCGTTCGGTGAGAGCTACGCACAAGAGCTCGCGACAAAAGCTCTAGCGCTCGCGCACTTGACCGACATCGAATGGCATTTCATCGGTCACCTGCAATCGAACAAGGCCAAAATAATCGCGGCGCATGCGCACATGATGCACACCGTCGATTCTGCGTCGCTTGCGCGCGAGCTCGCGCGGCGTGTCTCGGTGCTCGAAAAAACGCTGCCGGTTTTGATCGAAGTGAACGTCGCGAACGAGCCGCAAAAACACGGTGTTTCCGCGATCGAGCTCGCTGATGTGATTGCGGCGATCCAAAAAGAAACGTCGCTGTCGCTCCGTGGCGTGATGACGATTCCGCCCGACGAGATCGCGGCTGCAAAGACGACGTTCGAAACGCTCGTCTCGCTTCGCAATCTTCACGGCGGAGAAAAAATCTTGCCCGAGCTGTCGATGGGTATGTCGTCGGATTTGGAAATCGCCGTTGCCGCCAGCTCCACGATGGTGCGCGTGGGCACTGCGATCTTCGGCGACCGGTGATCGTTCAGCTGCGCGAAAAAAAGCGTTTCACTTTTTTCATCAATGTCGGCTTGGGCGCCATTTGCTCGCGTGCTTTTGCCACGATCAAAATCGCGGCGGCGTCGGTAGGGTCAATGGCGAGCGCTTTCTCTGCGGTGATCCGCGCTTCCACGACGCGACCTGCTGCGGAGTAAGCCGCAGCCAACGCACCGAGCGCGCGCGCCGTTTCACCTTCGAGGTCGCGAACGCTCTCGGCATGTTTGAGCGACGTTTCCGGATCGTCGATCGCTACCGCGATGGCCACGAGCTCGACGTGTGCGAGCGTGCAGCCTGGCGCGATCGCGAGCGCTCGATCACAGGCCGCGCGCGCGCGATCCCAATTTTGCAGGCGACGCTCGGCCACACCCACCGCCAGCCATGCCGTCCACGTTTCGTGCAGCTGCGCGAGCCTCCGAGCGCGTGTCGCAATCCCCGGTAAATCACGGGTGTTCGCGCGAATCGTTGAACGAAGCACGGCGTCGATCTCGAGCGCGCGTTCCGGGTTCTCGAGAGCGAATCGATCTCGCTGCGCCTGCGCACCGAGCGAGCTTCCCGCCGCCAACATTTCGGCCGTCCGAAAACGCGCTGCTGCTTCAGCGTGATCTCCGGTTTGCGCGAGCGCTTGCGCCAACACCAAAGCTCCCCACGCGTCGTTCGGAACGCGTTCGAGCAACGTGTGCGCGAGCTTCGCGATGCGCGCCGCACGCGCCACACTTTGCGCTTCTTTCGCGAGCGCCAACGCAATGGCCTGGCGCACGACGTCCGGGTGGCTGGTCTGCGATGCGAGCACGCGATCGATCAAGAGCTGCGCTTCGACCTCGACGGGCTCGCGCATCGCAACCGCCGCGAGATTCGCATAAGCCAGCGGAAAAATAGGGTCGTGAGAAACGACTCTGCGCCAAAGATCGTTCGCACGCGCTTGCTCACCGAGCGTAGCGAGCACGACACCACGCTCGGTCAAGAGCACGACGTCGTCGGGTGCAACTTCAGACCCGCGATCGAGCGCGGCAATCGCACCTGCGTGATCGCCGCGTGAACGACAGGCCTCCGACAAAAGCGCGTAGAGGCGCCCGCGTTTCGGATCGATCTCGAGCGCAGCGCGCGCGTGACCTTCGGCGTCTGCGGCGTGCCCCAATCGCACTTGAATCGCCGCGCATGCTTCGAGCAGATCGATTTGCGCGGGCGCGTCGTGCGTTGCGCGCGTGAGCGTTCGTAATGCCGCGGCAATGATCGCGGGATTCGATTTCGCAGATGCCGCTGCTTCGATCGCAACCGCTGCGAGCCGTCCCGCCGCAAAGCGTGATTCAGGCGCTTCTTCCACCGCGCGACCCAAATGCATCATCGCCGCGAGACGATCGTGCGGGCCACCGCGCGCGGCGTCGTGCAGATTGCAGCGCTCCGCTCGCAAAACACTCTCCAGTGCGTCCCAACCGAGACCACCGAGCTCACGCGGCAACCCGGGCTCGCCGCCCATTTTTCGCCAAAGCTCGTCGAAGGCCTCGAGCAGCGATGTGCCCGCCTGCTCGTCGTCGAGATGTACGTCGACCCGCGCGCGCGTGTGACCGTCGCGTGCGTCGAACGCGAGCAACTGCAAAAGCCCCGTGCCGCCGACTGGCGGTTCGAGCGTTCCCGTGATCACGAGCGATACGTCGGGCGGCGCATCACCGCGCTCCGCGAGATTCTTCCACGCGAGCGGCATCAAAAAAGTTTCGACCGGCGACGGCGGCTTGGCAAAATCGTCCGATTCGGAATCCGCTGGTTTTTTCGAGAGAAGCTGCGCCAGCGCGATCGAGCCGCCATCAATCTGCGACGAGCCGTGCACGAGCGCCGCGAGCCCGAGGCCGAGACCTTTACCTTCGGGAGGCACGCCGAATGGAATGATGACGGCGCGAGGAGACACTATCCTGGACGCCTGCGCGTAGCTCGGCTCGTGCGTGCGTCGCTCACTCACGACATGCGTCTAGCGCGTTCCGCGACGGGGGTCGAAGATCAACCTCACGAATGCAACGGCGCGACCCGTTGGTGGAATCGGCATGACGTTGCCCTCGAGCGCGCGTGCCGCACAAGCGAGCAGCGTTTGATTTCCGGTCCACGGATCGACGCTCTCTTTCGTCACGTGACCGCGCGCGTCGATCTCGAGGCGAAAGGTTCCCGTTGCGTCGAGCGGTCGTCCGTTTTGTGTTTCGACTTGTTCACACGTGTGAAGCGCTGGTCGCGCATTCTCCAAAAACAAATACGCGCGCGCTGCATAGGCGGATCGGTCGCTCGCCGTACCGAGCGTGCGACCCCCACGCGGCTCGAACGACGCGGGAATCACCACGGAATCGTGACCGCCCCTCGGCGGATCGAATTTCAAGTTGCGCGCTTCGTCTTCCATGCACGACAGGACTTCGCGTGAGAGCTCACACGCTGCGTAGGTGTCCACGTCGGCGACTTTGCCTTCCGCGTTCACGCGCACGACGACCGCGACGTGACCAGATTGCGTCGGGTCGTGAATGAGACCGCGCCGATAACAGCTGCGAAACGGAACGAGCGTCTCTTGAATGGCCTTGTCAGTCACACCCGGCTCGCGCCATGCGACTGCGTTCGATCCGTCGTCCTCTCGAATGGAAGGAATCCACGGCTCGCCGAGCGCACCGACCGGAGGACACGTCGTGAAGCGATCGATTTTGTCAGCGTTGATTTCGAGCTCGCCGAGCTCGACGCTCGTGACGCTCGCGGTGTCTGCCGCCGAGCTTGGACCACCGCCACAAGCGGCCAACCCGAGAACCACGAGCACAGCCAGCCTGAAGCCGAGCGACGCGCAGGCGTTCAGGACAACAGCGAGAAAATGAGCAGATCGAGGCATGCGAACGAGACGGGTAACGTAGCTTTCTAACGAAAAAGAAGCCATCTTAGGCTCCTTAAGTGGCCACGCGCTCTCGATCTCATTCAAATTTCATGGCAAAATTTTCGGGAAATTCGCTGAACGGCGAGACGCTTTTTTCTGCAGCTCGCAAGGCCGACCCCTC
>JBDTFL010000207.1:0-7267 GCA_039937955.1 Polyangiaceae bacterium
CGGAAATCGAACGCGAGGCGCCGCACGTCCTAGTGAGCGACATCGGCATGCCGGGCGCCGACGGCTACGAGCTCATTCGATCGATTCGCGCGAAGGAACAGGACCAGCGACGAATTCCCGCAATCGCGCTCACCGCTTACGCGAGCAAAAGAGATCGCGATCTGGCTTTAAATGCCGGGTTTGATGAGCACCTGTCGAAACCCGTCGACGTCACCGCGCTCGCGTTGGCGATCGAACGACTCTTTCGACCGCAACCCGAGCACAAGGCGATCCCATGACCGAATCGAATTCGTCTGCCGAGCATCTCGCGCTGATGCAGCTGTTCTCGCGCGTGTCTCACGACCTGCGCGGGCCCGCCGGCATCACATCGGGTGTGCTCGACGAGCTCGAGTCGCGTGAAGGCGCGGCAGCCGACGCATCACTCTTCGCGATGGCGCGTCGCGGTCTTGCAGGCATTTTGCGAATCGCAGAGCGGCTCGAAATGGTCGCGCAGCTCGACGCCGGACCTTTGCACGTGGAACGCTTGCCGATCGATTTGAGCGCGCTCGTCACGCGCGCGAACGACGACGCCAAAGTGATCCAAAAACGAAAGGCTGTCACCCTTACCCTCGATTTGCCGGCAGAAATACGGGCAAACGTCGATCAGCGCTGGCTCTCGGTAACCGTCATGGAAGTGATCGCAAACGCGATTCGTCACGCGAAGTCGAGCGTGCGCGTGATCCTCTCCGAAGAAAATGACGGCCGTCATCGCATCGCAGTCGAGGACGACGGTCGTGGGTTCACCGCCGATGCGCTCGCATCACTCACCGAGCCGCGCTTTTCGCGATCGGCCGCACGCGCCGGTCTGGGCCTTTCACTCTCCATCGCCCACGACGTGATTCGCGCGCACGGCGGAGAGATTCGTTTTCTAAAAGCTGCCGGCGACGGCGCGCGCGTCGAGATCGAATTTCCGGACGCGTGAAAGACACATGAGAACTGTGGCGCAATCGGACAGTCGCTGCGCACCGCCACACATCGTTTCGAAATCAGGCTAAAAAAGGCCGAAAAATCGACGGCAAACGTATGGCACATGACGTGCTCTATCTCCTGACGCGTCACGAGCCCGAGAGGTTCAGCGCTTCATCATCGAATCGAGCCCTCGGGTTCACTCCAAAGGAGGAAGTCATGCTTTCAGCTGCCATCGCATTCTTCGTGCTCGCCATCATTGCCGCGTTCCTCGGTTTCGGAGGCCTCGCCGCGTCGGCCGCCGGAATCGCAAAAATTCTGTTCCTCGTCTTCTTGGTGCTCGCGGTCGTTTCGTTCCTCATGGGACGTCGAGTTGCAGCCTGAGAAATTCGAAAGGCACCAGCAACAACGAGCTGCTCACCTTCGAGCCGCTCAAATAAAATGAAAAAGGAGAGTCATCATGAACTGGGATCAAGTCGAAGGTCAGTGGGACAAGCTTAAGGGCGGCGTCAAAGGTCAGTGGGCGAAGCTCACCGAAGACGATCTCGGCAAATTGGGCGGCAAGAAAGACGAGCTCATTGGCGCCATTCAGCAGCGCTACGGCATTCTCAAAGAAGAGGCCGAGACGCAGGTCCACGAGTGGGCCGCCAAGCTTGATCATAAGGTTCACGCTGCGACCGACAAAGCCGTGAAAGAAGGCGACAAGGTCCAGGACAAGATTGAAACCGCGAACGTCAACGGCGTTCCCCAGAAGTCATCGTAGGGAGCATTCCTGAACATGACTGAATCTGCCGTAAACCACCTTCCGGTAGCGCTTGGGCGCAGCGACAACTATGCTCCGCCCGTGCCTGCGAGAGACGTACACATGACTGGAACGATCCTCGTCGTCGATGATGATGAGAGTATGTGCGAGCTTTTGCAGCTCGCGCTCGAACGCCAAGGACACAAGGTCGTTGCACTGACCTCTGCGTCGGAAGCACTCGTGCGCGTCGCTCGCGAGGAGTTCGATGCCGTGCTCACCGATCTCGGAATGACCGAGATGAGCGGACTCGACCTTTGCGAACGAGTCATTGGCACGCGTCCGGACATGCCGGTCGTGGTTGTGACAGGTCACGGAAGTATGGAGTCGGCCATCCACGCCATGCGCGTCGGTGCTTACGACTTCATCACGAAACCCGTTGATTCCAAGCTTCTCGCGCTGTCTGTTGCGCGTGCAGTTCAGCATCGTCGCCTTCGTAATGAAGTGCGGCGGCTCGAGCGCGTGGTCGCCGACGGGAATTTTTCGTCGGAGATCGTCGGCACGAGCAGCGCGATGCGCAAAGTGAACGAGCTCATCTCCCGCATCGCCGGAAGTGATGCGTCGGTTTTGCTCCACGGAGAAACGGGCACGGGCAAAGAGCTCATCGCGCGCGCCATCCACAAAGCCAGTCCACGAGCGAACGGTCCATTCGTCGCTCTGAACTGCGCTGCAGTTCCTCACAACCTTTTGGAAAGTGAATTGTTCGGGCACGCGCGGGGCGCGTTCACGGATGCCAAGTCACAACGCACTGGCCTTTTCGCTGAAGCAAACGGCGGCACTATTTTTCTCGATGAAATCGCAGAGCTTCCGCTCGACATGCAGCCGAAGTTGCTGCGTGCCCTTCAAGAGCGAAAGGTGCGGCCCGTCGGCTCGAATCAAGAGATCGAGTTCGATGCACGCGTAATCACGGCAACGAATCGCGACCTCGAAGAAGAGGTGTTCCACAAGCGGTTCCGCGAAGATCTTTTCTACCGCATCAACGTCGTCAAAATGGATCTGCCCCCGCTTCGTGAACGCGGCGGTGACGTTCTTCAGTTGGCGGCCCGCTTCCTCGCGCAAATCGGCGCCCGCAACGGCAAGCCGGGCATCACGTTGTCGACGCCCGCTGCCGAAAAATTGATGGCTTATGGTTGGCCAGGCAACGTTCGTGAGCTCGAGAATTGTATCGAGCGCGCGATTGCTTTGGCGCGCTTCGATCAAGTCACGATCGAGGATTTGCCCGAAAAGGTGCGGGCGTATCGCGCTGACCATTTCGTGGTCTCGGCGAACGACGAGATGGAAGTCGTCACGATGGATGAAGTGGAGCGCCGTTATGTGCTCCGCGTTCTCTCACTCGTCGGCGGCAACAAATCACGAGCTGCACAAATTCTCGGCTTCGATCGTCGCACGCTCTATCGCAAGCTCGAACGCTTCGAGGCTCTGAGGGATGGTCCCAAGAGCGAGGGGCCGAAGAGCGGAGATTCACATAAGGCTTGATTGACAGACGCCTCGTAATCCAATGTCGCATTCGTCCTCGTCCAAGGCTCGCTTTGAAGCGATCGCGCGGGAGCTTCGTACTCCTGCAGGTGTGACGTGGAGTGCGCTCGACGAGCTCGCGGTAGAGCTCGCGTCGAAGCCCGAATGCGGCAACGAAAAAATGCTGGAGGTCATCGAGATGGCTCGCCTCGGCGTCAAACGGCTTTTGCGTTTGGCGGACCGACTCGATCTGATAGCCGAGTTCGAGGACGGTGCGCTCGAGCTGCAGCGATATCACGTCGATTTACGCGACGTGATCGGTGAGGCCGCCGATCAAGCGACTTACCTCGCCGGTCGCAAAGCGATCATTTCATCACGAAACATGGGAAATAAAGCGGCGATCGCGCACGTCGACACGCGTTGGCTCGGCGCTGCCATCCTCGAAGTTTGTGGAAACGCATTTCGTTTTGCGCGCAGCGAAATTCGGATCGTTCTCACGCACGCCGACCCCGTCGTCATTTTAATCGAAGACGACGGACCCGGTTTCGCGCTCGACGATGGCGACCGTCGACGCTCTGGGCTCGGCGTATCGCTCAGCATGGCCAGGCACGTGATCGAAGCACATGGCGGCAAGCTCCATCGACGCGAGAGCACGCTACCCGTTCGCCATGATCGACCAGGCGCAGCCATCGCGATGGAATTTCCTGCGACCGATGCGTCTTAAAGTCATCGAAATGCGCGTCGATCAATCACCAAGATGTGGCTGACGCGAATGCGGTGTATCGAACGCGTCCTTGAGGAGTGGATGCGAGTGCAAAAGACGCACGCAACGATTCCAGCGAAGCACTGGATCCGGTGAAGGGTCGGTCGCGAGCTTTTGCGCTTTCTCGAACGCCTCGAGTGCGTGCTCGAGTGCCGCGAGCGCGTTGTGTCCTTCATTGCGGACCAAATCCGCTTTTGCCTGACGCTCCCAGGCCACGCCTTCGTAATAAACGCGCTCGTATTCTTTGGTGAGGGTCGCGAACACCGCGCGCGCCTCTTCGAACAGCCCAACCTGATTTTCCGAAAAGCGATCGGTCAGCGAGAGACCCAGAATACGGAGCGCCTTTTCGTTCTTCGGCTCCACGTCGAGCACGTCACGACAAATGCTTTCAGCCTCTTGCGGCAAATTCAGATCGCGATAATTCACCGCCATCTTCAGTGCTGCCTCGAGATCGCTGAACGAGAGTCGCTTCAATTCGTAGTCGTGCATCAATCCCTCCCGCATCGCAGAACAGCTTATTTCGAAGGCTATTTCTTGTCGTCGTAGTCGCTTGCCGACGGGATCGGCTCTTTCAAAATCGGCAAGTGCGCTTTCGTCTTCTTGCTTTCCTGAGTAGATCCGCCGGTGACTTTTCTGATCACCCAGCGAAGCGGATCGAAGAAGTCGTCGGCGACGCGCTCTTTCATGGGGATGATGGCGTTGTCGGTGATGTTGATGTGCTCGGGGCAAACCTCGGTGCAGCAACGCGTGATGTTGCAGTAACCGATGCCGAGCTCGTCTTTCATCATCTCGCGACGATCGAGCGTGTCGAGTGGGTGCATGTCGAGCCCGGCCAGCGCGATGAGAAATCGCGGACCGGCGAACTCTGCGGCTTTGCCGTGCTCGCGAATGACGTGGCAGACGTCTTGGCAGAGAAAGCACTCGATGCATTTTCGGAATTCTTGAATGCGCTCGACGTCCTCTTGTTGCATGCGCCAGCTGCCGTCGGCATCCTTCGGACGCGGCTTGAAGGCCGGGATTTTGCGGGCCGTTTTGAAATTCTGCGAAACGTCGGTGACCAGATCTTTGATGATCGGAAACGACTTCATCGGCGTGACGGTGATCGTCTCGCCTTCCGGATACGCGGTCATGCGCGTCATGCACATCAGCTTGGGTTTGCCGTTGATCTCTGCGCTGCACGATCCGCAACGACCGGCTTTGCAATTCCAACGCACGCCGAGCGACGGTTCTTGCTTCGTCTGGATGTCGTGAATCGCGTCGAGCACGACCATCCCCGGATAGGTCTCGACCTCGTACTCTTTGAGCTCGCCACCCTCGATGTCGCCCCGATAAATCTTCAGCTTCCTGTTCTTGTCGGCGCTCATAGATCAATCGGTCCCTTCGAGGACGGCTTTGATTTCAGCGGGAACTTCGGGGAGCGGCACTTCGCGCACTTCCATGGAATCACCGGTCGGTCCTCGTACGCTCTTCGAGACGATATTCACTTTCGCGAAATGCTCTTTGTCGGCGTCCGGAAAGTCGTCGCGGGCGTGTGCACCGCGGCTCTCCTTGCGGAGCAGCGCTGCACGACACATCGCTTCGGCGCACACCATCATGTTGCGCATGTCGAAGTTCTCGTGCCACGCAGCGTTGAAGTGGCGGTTGTCCTCCACTTTGATGTTGCCGACTCTGGCTTTGATCTTCTCGATGCCATTGATGCCTTCGGTGAGGTCCGCCTCGGTGCGGATGATCCCCACGTAGCTCTGCATGTGATCTTTCAATTCGTCGTGGAGCAAAAACGGATTCTCTCCGCTCTCGCGATTGAACGGCGCGAGAGCCTCTTGCGCGGCGAGCTCCACTTCGTCTTTGTTGAGCGAGTGCGTCGTCGTATTTTTCGCGTACGTCGCTGCGTGCAAACCCGCAATCCGGCCAAAAACAAGCAGATCGCTCAATGAATTTCCACCGAGTCGATTCGCGCCGTGCATGCCTGCCGCACATTCACCGGCCGCAAAAAGTCCTTTGATGCGCGTCTCTTGCGTCTCGGGATCACACTTGATGCCGCCCATCGTGTAGTGCGCGGTCGGTCCGACTTCCATCGAGTCGGTCGTGATGTCGACGTCACCCAGCTCTTTGAACTGGTGATACATCGCCGGCAATTTTTTCTTGATGTCTTCGGCCGTGCGACGCGACGCAATATCCAAAAATACGCCGCCGTGGGGTGAGCCGCGACCGGCCTTCACTTCCGCGTGGATGGCGCGCGCAACGATGTCACGCGGCAACAGATCGGGGGTGCGCTTCGGCGAATCGATTTTTCCGTGGCCGGTGCTCGCTTGGAGATTCACGCCCGTGGAACGCAGCCATTGGTCGGCCTCTTCCTCGTTGTCGGCGGTCTCGTTTTTGTAGAGCGGATGGATGTAGTCGAACATGATCCGCTTCTTCTCTTTGTTGCGCAGCGTTCCGCCTTCACCGCGAACGCCTTCGGTGATCAGCGTTCCGCGAACCGACGGCGGCCACACCATGCCGGTCGGGTGGAACTGCATGAACTCCATGTCCATCAATTCCGCGCCGGACAAATATGCGAGCGCCTGTCCGTCGCCCGTGCACTCCCACGAGTTGGAATTGATTTTGAACATGCGACCGATGCCGCCGGTAGCGAGGACGATCGATTTCGCCGAAAACTGCACGAAACGACCATTTTCACGCCAATAACCAAACGCGCCCGCGACCTTGTCACCGTCGGTGAGCAGACGGGTGATCGTGCACTCCATATAAACTTTGATCCCCATGTGCACGCCATGTTGCTGGAGGGTGCGGATCATTTCGAGGCCGGTGCGATCGCCGACGTGCGCGAGCCGCGGATACTTGTGCCCGCCGAAATTGCGCTGGAGAATTTTTCCGTCTTTGGTGCGGTCGAACAGCGCGCCCCACTCTTCGAGCTCGTGAACGCGGTCCGGCGCTTCCATCGCGTGAAGCTGCGCCATGCGCCACTGATTCATGTAGCGGCCGCCCTTCATCGTGTCGCGGAAGTGGACGCGCCAGTTGTCCTTCGGCTCGACGTTGCCCATCGCCGCCGCAACGCCGCCTTCGGCCATGACGGTGTGCGCTTTGCCCAAGAGCGATTTGCAAATGAGGCCGACGCTTACGCCTTCGTTCGACGCTTCGATCGCCGCGCGAAGTCCTGCGCCGCCTGCTCCGATCACGATCACGTCGTGCTCGTGCGTTTCGTATTTCTTCTCTTCCGCCATCAGAAAATCCTCGCGTCGGTGATCATGCCGGACGACACCGAGCGGATGTACAAATCGGTCAGCGCGACGCCGAAGAGGCTC
>JBDTFL010000208.1:0-6778 GCA_039937955.1 Polyangiaceae bacterium
TTCGTGATTCGAGGTCGTCTCGAACGGATCCGGCAAGTCGCACACGAGCTCGCTGGCTTCGCTGAGCGTCGTCTTGTTGGGCTCGCGTTTCAGCGCGCGGAGATAGTCGTAAGCGCAGTTGATGGCGAGAAGGCCAATCCAGCTCGAGAAGCGATTGCCACGCTCGGGGTCGAACGTGCGGAGCTTGTATTTGTCGTTCGCGAGGAGCGAGAGCATCAGCTGCGCGTGAATCTCGCGGACGTCTTCCGCCGAAACGATCGACGTAAAGCGGCGCGTGACCTTGAGGATGCAACGGTGAACGAGGCGGTTGTAACGGTCCTGAAAGCTCCTCCAGGCGCGCGCGTCGTTCACGATCATTCCGGTGACGAGCTCGAGGTCGGCAGCTTTGTCGAGCATTGCCTGCGTCGTGATCTCAGTCGTGATTGGCGGCGCGACTGCTTCGACCGTTGTGGTCTCGAGCAAACGAACCATCGGGAAAACGCCTGACTCTTCGCTGCAGGGAACGCCGACTTCGCTCACGAACTCTTCTTTACGAACAAGCTTCATGACCAGGCCCTAAGCAGCTGCCGTGCCATCGCTCGCGTTCCGATATTTTCCGCCAATTGGGGGAGAAATCGCGCGTAACGCGTAGAAGCCAATTCTCGAAAGCGAAACACTGTGACGCTGAATCGAGCGTAACAATGCGTAACACCCGCTAGCTGTTGCGCTCGAGTGTTACGCCTGCAGCCGGGGCGTTACACACGGTATAAGGACCCCGTGCGGAGTCGATTTTCAGGGGCGAAAGCGGTCTGCAGCTTCGCCGCCGTTTTGCTCCTGAGTGGCGGCTGCGGAGGTCCGGGCGCGCAAACGCCAGCCGCCGCTCGTCGTCCGACGGGACCCGTCCCGTACGTCATCGTCGAACGCGATGGCGATCCCGCAACCGCGCTCTCGGCAACCGTTCTCACGGCGGGCATCACGCCCGACGCACGCGCGTCCGTGGCACTTTCGGCATTGCTAGAGTCGCGGCTCGCCAGCAAGTGGCCTGGAGCGAGCTTCATTCCGAGCGCCGATGGATTCCGCATCGAACGCGTCATCGACGATCACGATGCTGCAGCAGCCGGAGCAGCCCTGCGCGCGGCGCTGCTCGCACCGGCAACCGCAAGTGAGCTGCCTCTGATCAAGAAGAAGCTCGACGCGCTTGCGCATCGTCCCCTGCCCATTCCAGCAAGCTCTTCGCCCGACGCGATCGGCGCCGTTGCCGAAGTTGCGCGTTGTGAGGCCACGCCGTTTTCTGCATCGACCTCCGAGCAAAATATTTCCGCGGCGTTGGTCGAAGCTTGGCGACGTGCGGCGGTGGGCGAAGGACGCCTCGCATTTGCAATCGTCGGAAATGGTGCGACGGCTATGGCCGCAGCCAATGCGCTGAACGCTGCACCTTGGCCGAAAGCTGCGGCGCTCGTGGAATCAGCGCCGCAAACCAGCGACGACGGCGCGGCGATCGTCGACGCATCACCCGGAATTCCTGCAGGAACGGCGCGTGTGACCATCGCGTTTCGCACCGCGCGTGCGACGCCGGCCGTCGAGGCCGCGACGGATCTCGCAAATCCCGAGAGCGCACTCGCGTCGCGTCTTGCAGCGCTCGGCGGCGCACGCTCGGTCGCGCAAATTACCGATGTCACTGCGACGGCACATCCGTTCGGCGGATGTCTTTCACTCACGCTCGACGTCACGGGTGCACGATTTTCGGACGACCCGATCACCGCCGCCGGACGCGTCGCCGAGGTCGTCGCGCTGGCTCGCCAAGAGGTAACGCTCCTTCTAACTGCCGCATCGGCGCATTCGTCCGTGCGTGCGACTGCACATTCCGGCGACGCCCGCGACGCCGCCGCGCTCGCATCGTGGTGGGCGCTCGTTCGTGACGACGCACCTGCAAATGATCGCATTGCCGTCGTCGTCCGTACGCCGCCGTCACGCGAGGCAGCAGCCAGCGCGCGTGCGCCAACCGCCGCATCGCCTGCATCCGACGCGCTCAAAAATGCTCTAAATGCCGCAGAAACAGCCTGGAAGTCGCCCGTCGTCGAATCGCGCGTGCGCGTCGAGCACGGTCAAGACGAGCTCTGGGTTCTCGTGGCGTCGCCATGCGGAACCTCGGCCGAACGGAGCACCGACGCCGGACTCAGCGCAACATTTTTGGTTGCAGCAGCCAGTGCCGGCAGCACACGGGTCGGTCGCGATGTCGTCCTCGAGCCATGGTTCTCCGCCGACGGCGTTGGTCTCGTTGCACATGGCGCTGCCCGCGCCGGTGAGACGCCGATCGCCCACGCACAACGAATCGCCGACGCCGCCGCGCGCTACTTTGCGGCCGAGCCCATCGACTCCGCAACGTTGTCAGTGGCACGCGGATCACTGCTCGAACGCGCCGAATCGTCCGACGCAAAAGAAATGGCCGTGCTTGCAAACGCGGTTTTTCCGGACCATCCGTCGTGGCTCGATCCGCGCGGTACTGCCGACGCGCTCGCTCGATCGTCCAACGGCGCAGTGCTGGCACGCGCCGACGATTTGCGACGAGGCCCCCTCCGTGTTGCGGTTCTCGCCAACAAAAACACGGAGCAAGCGAGCGCCGCAGTCGAAGCCGCCGATCGCTGGATTGCCCGTAAATTCTCGGGGATTCGTATGTGCGGCGCATCCCCCGCACCGGCCATTGCGCGCGTGGGAACATACGCCTTCGATGCCGCTGGTCGTCCCGCCGAAGCCGAGCTCGCTCTCCGACTCCCGCATGACGATGCACAATCACGTGCGCTCGCAGCTTGGTGGGTTTCGATTTTGGAAGGCACCGACGGCCTCCTCGCGACCGCGCTCGGATCGACGGGTCTCGCACGATCGTGGGACGCACGACTCGTCGGACCCGATCGCGATTCGGCTCTCGTCGTGCGCATCGTCTCGTCGGACGCAGCGCTCGATCCCGCAGTCGCGCAAACCCGTGCGCTGTTCGATCGTATTCGCGGCGGCGCGCTGACCGCCGACGAGGTCGCGCGTGCTGCTGAACGAAAATCGCACGACGAGCTTTCGTCGTCCCTCGACCCACGCGCGAGGCTCGTCGCAACGTGGCGCGGTGCAAGCACGAAAAACGCAGTGCCCACGCTCGACGCATTGCGAACGTTCGCGAGCTCATTCTTCCACGACGACGCTTGGGTCATCCTCGCCGCACGCCCCGCGCGCCTCGACGAGGCTAGTCACGAGAAGACGAATTGAGCTGGTTTTCCGTGGGCGCCGACAGCGTCTCGCATTTGCGCGACGGCGTGCAGGCCTTTCCCGCCATGCTCGAGGCCATCCGCAAAGCCAAGCTCGAGGTCGTGATGGAAATGTATTGGATCAGCGCCGACGCATGCGGCCTGCGCTTTCGTGATGCACTCGTCGAGCGCGCGCGCGCGGGCGTTTCGGTACGCGTAGTTTGGGATCCGCTCGGAAGCCTGACGACGCCGAATAGTTGGTGGGATCCGTTACGCGAAGCTGGCGGCGAGGTCGCCGAGTATCACGGGCTCCTCGCGTTCTGGCGCGACAAGAAATTCGGAAGACTCGAGCATCGCGATCACAGAAAAATGATCGTCGTAGACGGCAATCATGGCTTCGTCGGCGGCATCAATCTGAGCTGCGAATGGCTGCCGCCTACCGACGGCGGCGGCGGATGGCGCGACGACGCCATCGCGGTGCGTGGACCTGCAGCATCCGATCTTCGCGCGCTTTTTTACGAGACCTGGCGACGCATGACCCGCAAACGTCCGGCCGACGTACCGCCATTCACGGCGGTTCGCACGCGTCCGGTTTGGGTGCTTGCGAACAATTGGCGGCGGCGGCGCGCCATTCGCCGCGAATATCTCTTTCGGATCCGGCACGCGCAGCGGTCGGTCGACATTGCCAACTCCTATTTCATTCCTGACTCTGGGGTCAGAAAAGCGCTCTACAAGGCCGTAACGCGCGGCGCCCGCGTTCGGGTGCTCGTGCCTGCGCATGGAGACGTACCGATCGTGCAGTACGCGGTCGAAGCGCTCTTCGATCAACTCTTGAAGCACGGCGTGGAGGTCTACTCGCTCGGCGGTCCGATGCTCCATTGCAAGACAGCGGTCGTCGACGACTTCACCACCATCGGCAGCTACAACTTGGACGAGCGCTCGTGGAGGAAAAATCTCGAGGTGAACTTGGCGGTGGAAGATGCGCGGTTCGCCAATCACGTGCGGCAATCGTTCGACCAAGACATCTCGCATGCGGTGCGCATGGATCTGACGACGTGGGAAAAGCGCGGGACGCTCCGCAAATCGATCGAAGCCGTGTCGTTCGCCATGCGAAAATTGTGGTGACGACATGGATTTGAAACGCGTCCGACAATCCGCGAGGCTCGCCGGCTTCGTGGCCATTACGGGCGCGATGCTTCCCACATTTCTCGCCGCAGAGAGCTTGGCGCGCGAGGAAGATCGCGATCGTGTTCGCGACGACTGGACGAGACGATGGAGCCGCGCGCTCTTGAAGCTCTTCTCTATCGACCGAGAAATTGAGGGCGTTTCGCATGTGGCGACGCGCGGCCGATTGGTCGTAGCCAACCATCGCTCCACCATCGACATCGGCCTCATGCTCGACATCTTCGGTGGTCGTATGGTGAGCCGCGCCGATCTGGCGGGTTGGCCCGTGATCGGAATCGCTGCCCGAAAGAGCGGCACCATCTTCGTCGACCGCTCCAGCAAAGCGAGCGGTGCATCGGTAATTCGTGCAATGAGTCAGTCGCTTTCGCGCGGCGACACCGTGTGCGTTTTTCCGGAGGGCACCACGTTCGCGGACGACGAGGTCCGCTCTTTTCATCCTGGCGGATTCATTGCGGCCATTCGTGCTCACGCGGAGATCGTTCCGGTCGGCATCGTCTACGATCGCGGGAGCGACGCCGCCTTCGTCGACGAGCCCTTCATGGCGCATCTCGCCCGCTTGGCCGGCGCCAAACGATCACGGGTTCGCGTCGTCATCGGCAATCCCATCGACGCGCAAGGGAGCTCTCGCGATCTCGCCATCACAGCGCACGACGCGGTTCAAGAGCTCGTCAATCGCGGACGCGCGCATTTCACGCCCGGTTCGTGACGCCAAATCAATAATTGACCTGCGGGTCAATATTTGTGTTGAACGTGAAATAGGCCGATATTTCCCACAAAACGGGTCAGTTGCTGGCGATGCGGTACAGTGAGGTATGCGATTGGCGATCGCGGTCGGCGCTTGTGGGAGCGCATTCGTGCTCATGTCGTGCTCGTTGTTCGTCGACCTCGACGGGCTCGACAACAGCTCGGCTTGCACGACATGCGACGACGCAGCGAGCGACGCGGCCGTCGCCGACGCGAAGATTTTCGGAGATGCCAACGACGTCGTGGGTGATGCAAGCACCGGTGACGGATCGAGCCCGGGCGAAGCTGGCTGTCCATCCGGAAAAGGGCCGAGCATGGTGCAATCCGGAAGCGCGTGCATCGACTCAACCGAAGTGAGCCAGCACGATTACAACCTATTTTTTTCGGCAATCGGTGGAGCGTCGGGCCCTGTGACGCGACCTGCCGAGTGCGCGTGGAAGAGCAACACCGCAACAGGATGCGGAAGCGGTGATCCGTATCCAGTCGCATGCGTCGACTGGTGCGACGCGGTCGCGTACTGCGCGTGGGCCGGAAAAAGATTGTGCGGCGCGGTCGGCGACGGCACGGCGCTCGCCTATCCGCTCGCCGGAAATCGCACGAGCTCCGAATGGTCCGCCGCCTGCTCGCCCACCGGAAATGCGTTTCCGTACGGAGTTACGTACAAAGACCGCGCGTGCAACACGCTCTATGCGGACGGCGGCGTGCCGCCCGGAACGGTCGCGGTCGGCTCGCTTGCATCGTGCGTCGGTGGCCTCGCTGGATTGTTCGACATGGGCGGCAACGTGGAAGAGTGGCTGAACTCGTGCCAAACGAACGACGGCGGGCTTCCCACCGACCCGTGCCACGAAGGCGGCGATTGCTTCGATTACTCGTCGACCGGCCTCTCGCGCTGCGACGGCAACGACAACGATCAGCGTAATTTTCAAGGCACCGACGTCGGCATTCGTTGTTGCGCGACCCCGTAAAAATAAGGCGATTTCGTATTTTGAAAAAACCGGCGATCAACCGCCGCCGACGAAGTGCACGATCTCGAGCACGTCGCCTTCGTTCACCGATCGTGACTCGTGCTCGGCGCGCGGAACGATTTCGCGATTGAGCTCTACCGCCACCGGCCCTTCTGTGAGCCCCAACCGAACCACGACATCGCGCACGCTTTTCGCGTCGCCGACGTCGCGCGTTTCGCCGTTTACGACAAGCTGCATCGCCTCTTTACTTAGCAAAATCCGAATCGCTGGAGGAATCTCGCGGGAAAAAAGCTGCGATTCTCTTGCCAACATGCCCCAACATCCACGACTCTGGGGGGCGCAGGTATGAGCGAAACCAGCGCGCGCAAAAATCCGATTCCGCAAGTGCGGGCGGACGATCACGAAGACGTGTCGTGGGCGCTCTCGACCGCCGAAGCGACGTGGAGTCGCGGTGATCGCGCCGACGCTTTGAAATGGCTGCGCCGTGCTGCAGAGGCGGCTTCGGAAGCGGAGGCCGACGATCGCGCGCTCGAGCTCGCGAAGGCCGCAGCGGAGATCGCCACCAACCTCGAAGAGGGCATGAAAGAGGTGGGATCGGTCTCGATTCCGATTTCGATGTCGACAGAGGTGCCTGCGGGCTCTGCGCCCCCGCCCCCGTTGCCGCTCCAAAAAAAT
>JBDTFL010000209.1:0-16313 GCA_039937955.1 Polyangiaceae bacterium
TGCCGCATAAATGCCATCAACCGTCTTGTATTCTGCAAGTAAATCGCTCGCCGTCTTCGGTCCTACGCCCGGCACGCCAGGAACGTTGTCCGACGTGTCGCCCGTGAGCGCGAGCAAGTCGCGCATCTGGCTCGGTGGCACTCCGAATTTTTCTTTCACCTCGGGCGCGCCATAAACTTTGTTGCGCATCGAGTCCCAAAGCAGCACGCGATCGTCGTCGTCGTGCACGAGCTGCATCAAATCTTTGTCGGCGCTGACGATCACGACGCGCACGCCTTCTGCGGTCGCGCGCTTCGTCACAGTCGCGATGAGATCGTCCGCTTCGATTTTTTCAGCTTGATAAACCGGGATGTTGAACGCGCGAACGATGGCCTCGCAGCGCGCCATTTGCTGCGACAGATCGGGCGGCGGCGGCGGCCGGTGCGCTTTGTAGCGCTCGTCGAGCTCATGACGAAACGTCTTGCCGCGCGAGTCCATCGCGACCGCGAACATGTTCGGCTTCTTCTCCGCGACCACCTTCTGCAGCATGTTGGTCGTGCCCATCACCGCGTGGGTGGGCTCGCCCTTCGACGACGAGAGCGGCGCGATCGCGTGATACGCGCGAAACACGTACCCCGACAAATCGATCAAATAGAGGACGTTTTCAGTGCCCGGGGACGGGAGGGCGGACGGCATGATCGGGGACTTCACGCGGCGAGGTCTGCCCGTCAAGTCGGAGATGTCGGTGGGTCGTCACCCGCGACAGGTGTTGTCGCGGCGATGCAACGATTGGATACGGTCTCAGCCCAGCCTCTCGCGAACGCTCACGATCCATTCTGAAATCGGGCGATTTTTCGATCCGACGCGACCTCACGAACGGCCGTGTCTCCAAGAGCCGAAGCTGGCGCACGCGTTGCTAATCGTTCACCAAGATTCGTGGTTGAGGCCTTGTCGGCGAGTGGACGCTCGACGTCGGGCGAGGTACGTTCTGTCCCAGACTCTCCGAGCCTTGTGCGGTTCTTTTTGGGGTCTGGCGCGCATTTGGTACGCCAATTCGAGATCAGGCCCGTCTGTAGAAGCAGCTCCCTAACTTACGCGTCGCGTTTCGTACTCACGTTCATGTCCAAAACCCTCAGCACCGAGAGCGAAGCACCCCCGTCGACAACCTTGATCGCTGGCAAATACCAGCTGATCAAGATGATCGGTCGCGGCGGCATGGGCTCGGTCTGGGAAGGTCGCCACACCTCGCTCGGTACGCGCGTCGCGATCAAATTCATCGAGACCGAGTACGCCAACAGCGCTGAGGCACGCGCCCGGTTCGACAACGAAGCGAAGGCGGCGGCGACGATTCAGTCGAAGCACGCGATCCAGATTTTCGATCACGGCGTCAGCGAAGACGGCAAGCCGTACATCGTCATGGAGCTGCTCACGGGGGAGCCGCTCGACAAACGCATCGAGCGACTTGGGCGTTTGGGCTTGCAAGACGTCGCCCGCATCTTCCAGCAGGTCGCGCGTGGTCTTGGGCGCGCCCATGAGCGCGGCATCATTCACCGCGATTTGAAGCCTGAAAACATCTTTTTGGTCATCACGCCAGATGACGACGACGAGGTCGCCAAGGTCCTCGACTTCGGTATTGCAAAAATAAAGGGCACTGCGGGCGGGCAGCTCTCGAACAGCACGAAGACCGGCGCCGTTCTCGGCACGCCGTATTTCATGTCGCCGGAGCAAGCGCGCGGTCTGCGCGACATCGATCATCGCACCGACCTCTGGTCGCTCGGCGTCATCGTCTTCAAATGCGTCACGGGCGTGTTGCCGTTCGACGGCGAATCACTCGGCGACCTCTTGGTGAAGATTTGCACGACGCAAGTTCCGGTGCCGTCGCAGGTGCTGCCTGGTTTGCCGCCCGCGTTCGACGCTTGGTTTGCGCGCGCGCTCGACCGCGATCCGCAAAAGCGTTTCGCGAGCGCGCTCGAAATGTCGGACGCGCTTTCATATGCGTGCGGCGTCAGCGTTCGTCGTCCGGCCAATCAACAATCCATCCCCAACGCTGACATCGGAAACGCGCGCACGATGGCAACGCCGTCGCCGATGAACAGCCCATTTCCGCAAGGCGGAATGTATTCGCCGAACCCCGCGGCAAATGGCGGCTCGCAACATCCATCGAACCCCGGCATGAATCATCCGGGGATGGGCTCATCGCCGAACCACCAACAGCAGCAACAGGCGTCCAGCTCGGGAAATTACGCGCCGATTCCCACGCCGTACGGCGGCGTGCCGATGCGCGGGTCGATGCCGAATGCATCGCCTGCACAAGCATCGTTCGCAACGCAGAGCCCGCTCACCGCTTCCACTCCGCAAGCGTTGCCACCGAAATCGCAGTCGAACGCCGTTTCGCTGGTGGCCATTATCGTTGGTTGTTTGGTTTTGGGCGGCGGCGCGGTGACGGCATTCTCGAAATTCCACACCACGGTCGCAGCGGCCGGACCAGCAGGCTCGTCGTCATCGGTTTCGGTCAAGGTCGACGGCACTGGGGCAACGGTCGACGTGAACGGGGTGAACGTGGCGGCTTCGGCCAAGCCATCGGCAACGCCGTCAGCTTCGTCCTCGGCCAACAAGCCGCCCGACATTGCTGCTGTCGACACGACGACGAAAACGCCGAACCGGCCTCCGCATGGCTCACACAACAACTCGGGCACCATCACACCGCCTGCGGGGGACCATCAAAACGGCCAGACAACCGCCGTCGACCATAGTGCCGGCACCAAGCCTCCGGCTGGAAGCAACGTCGCCAATCAATCCGGCTTCTGATCCAAGCGGAGTGAAGGTATCGTGGGCCCACGATGCGTCTTGCGGCTCTTGCCCTTCCTCTTCTTCTCGCCACTGCCCTTCTAACGATTAGTCCGCGCGCGTTTGCGCAAGCGAGCGACGCCGACCGCGCCGCCGCACGCGAGCTCTTCAACAAAGGCGTCGAGCTCCAGAACCAGCAAAAATTCGCGGACGCCCTCGATCACTTCGAGCGATCGCAAAAAGTCGTCAACGCACCGACCATTTATTTGCACGTGGGCCAGTGCCAAGCGGCGCTCGGTCGGCTCGTCGAGGCAACCGAAGCATTTCGGCAGGCGATCAATTTTCCGCTTCCGGCCAATCCGCCGGCGCCATTCGTCGCCGCGCAAAATGAAGCGACGACGCAGCTCGCCTCGATTTCGCCGCGCATTCCCGAGCTGAAAATCACGGTGCAGCCGAAAGACATTCCGACGCTCTCCATTACTGTCGATGATCAGCCGGTGAACTCCGCGCTCGTCGGCGTCAGCCGGCCGACCAACCCCGGCACGCACAAAGTCACGGCTAGCGCGCCTGGCTACACGAAGGCCGAGCGCACGGTCGATCTCAAAGAGAAACAAAAATTGGAAGTGACGTTGTCGCTGGTGAGCACCGGCGGCGTCGTCTACGGCACTGGCACGGGCGACACCGGCGTGACCGTGCAGCCCGCCGGAAGCGCGTCCGCCGCACCAACATCGACGATGCCTCCCCCACCACCGCCGCCGCGTGACCCGCGATCGAAGATGGGAATCTTTTTGGGCCTACGCCTCGGCGTGTCGGCGCTTGCCGGAAGCTTGCCGAATGGCGACACCGCGCAGAGCACCACCTCGATCGGCGACGTCGCTGGTCCGGGCGGCCAGCTCGGAATCGAAGCGGCGTTTCGCTTCATTCGCATTCTCTATATTTCAGTGACGGGCGACGTTGCCGGCTATTCGGGCAAGGATCTGGGAGCGGGAGTTACCACCTCGATGACGAGCGGGCTGGTCGCCGGTCACTTCGGAATTCTGACCAATCCCGACGGGCTCGCGTTTTTCGGAGATATCGGCGCGGGCTATCGCTATGTCGACCTGACCGGTACCCCGAGCAACGGCGGGCCTTCGGCGGACGTCAACTTCAGTGGCGAAGACTTCATTTTGCGGCTCGGCATCCACCTCAAGGCTGGCAAGTACGTCCGCATCATCCCGCAAACCGAAATCGATTTCGGCACTCTCGGAACGAACGGGAGCGTTCCCACCAGCGGGACACTCGCGGGCGCCACGGGGGGCTCGGACTCCACACAGACCGCCGGGCATGTCGCATTCTTCTTCGGCGTCGGCGGTTACTTCGACATCGATTTGGACAAACCGAAGCCCGCAGCACCGGCGCCCGCTTCGTCGAGCGCCGCTCCGGCTGCCGACGCGTCTGGGTCCGCAGGTGTCACGGTTTCGTCTCCGACCACGGGAAAATAAGCCGATTTCGTTTCTGACGCAGGGCGTCGTACATCCTCGTGCAACGAATTACAACTCGTTGACAATCATGCGCCAGCGCGGTGCTTAGCTGCCGGCATGCACACGCTGCTCTGCACGGCTTACTTCGCCGTGCTCTTGCTCTTGTCGATGTACGGGCTTCATCGTTCGCACCTGGTCATCACGGTTCTTCGTCATCGCAAGGTGCTCAAGGCTCGGCAGTCGGTGCCGATCGACATGACTCTGACGTCCGCGGATCTTCCGCACGTCACTGTGCAGCTGCCGCTCTTCAACGAGGCGACGGTCGCTCCGCGTCTGCTCGATCACGTCGCGCGCATCGACTACCCGCGCGACCGCCTGGAGATTCAGGTGCTCGACGACTCGACCGACGAAACGCGTCAGCTCGTCATGGCGCATGTCGCGCGTCTGCGTGAAAATAGCGACTTGGACATCGTCTACATCCATCGCGTCGATCGCACTGGTTACAAGGCAGGCGCGCTCGATGCCGGATTGAACGTCGCAAAAGGCGAGATCGTCGCGATCTTCGACGCCGACTTTTTGCCGCAGCCGGATTTTCTGCGCGCGATCGTGAGCGATTTTTCGGATCCGAAGGTGGGCATGGTGCAAGCGCGCTGGGGCCACATGAATCGCAACCATTCGCTGCTCACACGCGTGCAGGCACTGATGCTCGACGGCCACCATCTCGTTGAAAATCGTGCACGCGCGGCTGCGGGCTGGCTCTTCAATTTTTCCGGAACCGGAGGTGCCTGGCGCAAAGAAGCGATCATCTCAGCGGGCGGCTGGCAGCACGACACGCTCACCGAGGACTTGGATCTCTCGTACCGCGCGCAGATGGCGGGGTGGAAATTCATCTATCGCGAGACCGTCGTCACGCCCGCCGAATTGCCGGAGGACGTGAGCGCGTTCCGTGCGCAGCAGTATCGCTGGGCCAAAGGAACAGTGCAGACTGCACGCAAATTGCTCAAGCGTGTTTTGACGTCGGATTTGACGTTTGCGCAGCGGGCCGAGGCGTTTTTCCACTTCACGCCGCACTTCGCTTATCCGCTCATGGTCTTCCTCAGCTTGCTTCTTTTGCCTGCTTTGATCCTGATGCCCGCGACGAATCCGCGCGCGATGCTCCTCATCGATCTTCCGCTCTGCATCGGCACGACCGGCTCGCTCGCCATGTTCTATGCAATGGCGGAGCTCGCTCAAGGTCGTCGTCGTCGCGACGCGCTCCTCGTGCTCCCTGCCCTTCTCGCGCTCGGCGCCGGGCTCGCCCCGCATCTCACGAAGGCAGTCGTCGAAGGCCTTCGTTCGATGTCTGGTGAGTTCGTCCGCACCCCGAAAAAGGGCGTCGTCGGTGGCCACCAGCGTTACCACGCGCGGTCCGACGTTCCCGTGACCGAAATTTTCCTCGGCCTCTTCTCGCTCGCGTCGGTCGTGGCATCGATCGAAACGGGTCACTGGTTTGCGACGCCTTTCGCGATGATTTTCACCTTCGGTTACGGCTACGTCGCGACGCTCGTCATGACCGAGCAGAATGCGGGTCGTCGTGCGGCCACGGCCGTCGAGGTCGAAGCAGCGGCCGACCGAGTCCCGACCGAGAGCCTCATTCCTGCCGAAATGGTGGAAGCCAGCGAAGGCGAAGAGCTCGCGGCCTAAAGGCTTTTTCGAGAGCAATTTGTGGCGGGAAACGGCTTTCAATCCGTCCCTGCGGCGCTTATGCTCGCGCTTGCGACATGACCAAAGCCGAGATCGTCCAAGCTCTCTATTCGCGCGTCGGCGGCTTCTCGAAAAAAGAATCGGCCGATATCGTCGACCGCGTCTTCGAGATGATGAAAGAGACACTCGCGCGCGGAGAAAAAATCAAAATCTCCGGCTTCGGTAATTTCGTTTTACGCGACAAGAACAGCCGCCCCGGACGCAATCCGCAAACGGGTGACCCCATCACCATCAGCGAGCGCCGCATTCTGACCTTCAAGACCAGCGACAAGCTCCGCAAGGTTTTGAACAAGGAAGCACCGACGTCAGCGGCTGCGCGAGGATAGATCGATGGCGAACGACCGCCTTCCTGAACGAAACGCCGGTGGAGCCGCAAGCCGGCTTCCGCCGAAGCTCTATTTCCGCATCGGCGAGGTCGCGTCGCTCGTCGGCGTCGAGCCGCACGTGCTCCGCTATTGGGAACGTGAATTTCGGAGCATTCGGCCGACCAAAAGCGCCAAAGGGCAACGCGTCTACTCACGACGCGACGTCGAAAATCTGATGCGTGTGCGCGAGCTCCTCTATCAGGAGGGATTTACGATCGCCGGCGCCAAGAAAAAATTGGAGCGCGGTCCGGCCAGAGAAGTAGGGCGCGAAGTAGGACGCGAAGTAGCGCACGAGGCTGAAGCAAAAACCGAAAAACAGCCCGAAAAGACGCCGGAAAACGCGCCAAACGGCGAGGGATCGAAACGCATGCGCGCTGTGCTTTCCGAGATGCGCGCCGAGGTCGAAGCATTTTTGGCCGAGCTGGCGTAAGGGCTTTCGGACAGGCGTCGCGACGATGGGCGAATCTGTGTCCAGGATTCGAATGGAGCGTGATAGAAACTCCGGCCGATGGCCTCGTGCTCGCGTCTTCTTGGCTTCATTTCGGCGGTCGTGCTCGTCGCGTTCGCGTCGAACGCGGAAGCGCAGTCCGATCCTGCAGCTGGATCCACAACCGCACCTTCGGCGACCAGCTCGAGTAGCGCTCCGCTGATGCCGACGCCGGCGCCCGCGCCCACGGTTCGCGTCACGTCTCCCGGCAACAGCGGGCCGACCGGAAGTAGCGGCAGCACCAACATCACCGCGCCGAGCGGTGAGCCTTCCACGCCGGCCGCCACTCCATCCAACTCGACGACGTCGACAGCCGCACCCCTGCCCGATCCGTTTCACGATCGTCAGGACCTCGCGCGTCAAGGCGCAGGGCGCCCAGCGAGCGACGGCTTGATCGGCTCGAAGCCGAGCGACGTCTACAGCGAAGATTGGTGGACGCACGTTCGTCCCGTCTTCGAGGTGCATGGCTACTTCCGCACGCGCGGGCAGATTTATCACAACTTCTTTTTGGGTCGCCACAACGCGCCCGGCGACGTTCAGAACTTGTGGCCGCAGCCGATCGACCAGACGTACACGGACTCGAACGGCACCGCGCACAACGTGCTGCTCTGCGGATCCGGCGGAAATCAGCCTTGTTACGACAAAACCGAAGCGTCCGCGAACATGCGGTTCCGAATGAATCCGGAGCTTCATATCTCGGACAATTTGCGAATCGTCACGCAGGTCGATTTCCTGAACAACCTCGTGCTCGGCTCGACGCCTGACGCGTACGCGCTGCAACCGAACGTCGCCTCCAGCACGACCAGCAAGGGCACAGTGTCAACCGGACAGCCGACGTCGAACGGCTATCGTCCGTACGCAAACGGTTACAACGGCTACGCGCCACTCGGTGCATTCACCACGACGCAAGGTGCGCCCACCGCTGGCATCAACAGCCTCCAAAATTCGGTCGACGTGCAGCGCGCGTGGGCCGAGTACATGACACCGGTCGGTCAGCTGCGCTTCGGTCGTATGCCGAGCCACTGGGGTCTCGGAATGCTCGCAAACTCCGGCGACGGCATCGATCAGGACTACCAGACGAACTCGGACCGCATCATGTTCGTCACCGGAATCAAATCGATCGATTTGTACTTCGGCGGCGCCTGGGATTTCGTTTCGACCGGACCGACCAACGCCTCGCCTTACGACGTCTACGGCGGGCAGTCGTACAACACGTGCAACCTCTGCAACGTGAACGAGTACATGCTGTTCGTCGCGCGCAAGATGAACCCGGAGCTGCAGCGCCTCGCGCTCTCGCACGGCGACGCAGTCATCAACGGCGGTCTTTACACGGTTTATCGAAATCAGATCCTCGACGTGAACGCCGGCCAAAATCCGTACACCGGCGTCGCCGACAACGGAACGACGCCCAACAACGGTCTCGATCTTCGCGGCGCGTGGGCGATCATTCCCGACGCCTGGTTGCAAGTCCTTTGGCGCAAATTCCGAATCGAAGGCGAATTTGCGTCGATTTGGGGCAGCATTCAAAAACTTCCCGGCGGCTTCCAAGACACCAACAATCCCGTCAAGATTCGGCAGTACGGTTTGGCAGCCGAGAGCGAATATCGCGCGATCGAAGACAAGCTCCGTATCAAATTCGGGTTCGGTTGGGCGAGCGGCGACCCTTGGGTCGAGGGTTTGAATCCCGGGTCGAGCGGTCTTCAAACCGAAGGCAACACGCGCGGACCGATCAGCACGTTCCACTTCAATCCTGGCTACAACGTCGACATGATCTTCTTCAGGCAGATCATGACGCGTGTCGAAGGCGCCTATTATTTCCGACCGAGCGTCGATTACGATTTCATCCGCGATCAAGCAGGACAGAAATTCGGCGGAGGAGCCGCGATCATCTGGAGCCGCGCAAGCGAGTTCACCCAGACGCCAGGCAATGCGCGTGACCTCGGCGTCGAGCTCGATTTGCAGGTTTATTATCAAGCGAAAGACGGCTCGCTCAACGACGACCTCGAGAAGATCGGCGGGTTCTACGCCGCACTTCAATACGGCGTGTTTTTCCCGCTCGGCGGGCTCGATTATCTTCCCGGCGTGACCGCGAACACCAGCGTCGTCCCCGATTGGTCGACGTCGGCCGCGCAAAGCGTGAAGCTCTTTCTCGGCGTCATGTACTGACGCGGAAGGCGCGGAACCACAGAGCGCAGCTCGACGTATCCCTTTACATGAAGCGCGCCCTTCGAGTCTCCGCAGTCATCATCAGCGTCGCATGGGCGGCGACCACGATGACGGCGATCGGTTGCGCCACGGCGACCGGAGAAATCAGCGGAGGCGAAGGACGCTTCGACGCGACTGCGCCACTCACGTGCTCGGGTGATGCTGGTCCACTCCTCAGCAGCGGCCACACGTGGGCGGAGCTCTACGCCGATTACTTCGGAAATTTGGATCGCGTCGGCTGCGCAGGTAACGGCTCGTGTCACGGCGACGCCGCGCAAACGGGCGCGCTAAACAGCAACTTCGTGTGCCCGGTCGGTGACGCCACGAGTTGCTACAAATCGATCACGAGCGGCGCCGCATCGTTGGTCTTCAGCGGCGACCCCGCGACGTCACCCCTCACCACGCAAGTGCTGCGGCACGCAGACGGTTCGGTCGGCAACATGCCGAAAAATCCTCCGTGTGCGTTTTCGGCGACCGATCTGCAGCGCATCAACGATTGGATCCAAGCTGGCGCCTCGGACGACTCTCCAACCGACGCCGGCGGCAGCTCCAAGCTGGATGCCGGCGACGCGAGCGATTAAATCGACCCGAAAATAGGCTCAAAACAGCACTTCAGCCGACGCCTCGAAATGCCGTTATAAGAAGGGTGATGCCGAAGATCCTCATCGTCGACGATCAGCGCAACATGCGCACGACGCTCGCGATGATGCTGCGAGGGTCGGGCTACGAGGTCGACGAAGCCGCCGACGGCGACGAAGGTGTCGAGCGCGGCGCGAACGGCGCATACGACGTCGTGTTGACCGACCTGCGCATGGGATCGAAGGACGGCATGGATGTCTTGCGCGCCATCAAAGACGCAATGCCCATGACCGAGGTGATCGTCATGACCGCGTACGGCACGATCGAAAGCGCCGTGCAGGCAATGCGACTCGGCGCATTCGACTACATCCAAAAGCCGTTCAGCGAGCAGGAGCTCACAGTCAAAGTCTCGAAAGCCATCGAAAATCGTCGGCTCGCCGGCGAGGTTGCATTCCTCACGAGCGAGTTCAAAGACCGTTACAAGTTCGAAAACATCGTCGGCCGCTCGCAAGGCGTTCGCGAAATTTTGGGCCGCATCGTGCGCATCGCTCCAACCGACGCGATCGTCTTGATCACCGGCGAAAGCGGCACCGGCAAAGAGCTCGTCGCTAAAGCCATTCACGCGAACTCACGACGCAGCTCGCGGCCATATGTGCCCGTGAACTGCGCGGCCATCACCGAAACACTCTTGGAGAGCGAGCTCTTCGGACACGCGCGCGGATCGTTCACGGGCGCGATCGCCGCACGAAAAGGCCTCTTCGAGGAAGCAGACGGCGGAACATTTTTCTTCGACGAAATCGCGGAAACGCCGCTCTCGTTCCAAGCGAAATTGCTGCGCGTGATTCAAGAAGGCGAAATTCGCCGCGTGGGCGAAAACAAACCGATCAAGGTCGACGTGCGCATCGTGGCGGCGACCAATCAAAATTTGGCGAACTCGATCGCCGAAAAACGCTTTCGCCAAGATCTCTATTATCGACTCAACGTCGCGCGCTTCGAGCTTCCACCGCTGCGCAATCGACGCGAGGATTTGCCCGATCTGCTCGCGTTCTTCGTCGCGAAATACAACAAGAAGGTCAGTGTTCGCGCGCGCATTCACGAGAACGTGATCGACGCGCTGAATCACTACGACTTTCCGGGAAATATCCGCGAGCTCGAGCACATGGTGGAGCAAGCGGTGGCCCTCGTTCAAAACGGAGTCATCACCGCCGACGATCTCTTGCCGCCTCCCCCGACGTCGGACGACCGACCGCCGCCGGGTCGGGTGCTTGCTGGAGTGGTGGACGGCGCAGAACGCGCGGCGATCGAAGCGGCGCTTCGTGAAGCCGATCGCAGCCGAGAAAAAGCTGCCGAGCTATTGGGTATTTCGCCGACTACCTTGTGGCGAAAAATGACGAGGCTCGGAATCAGCTTCGACTGACCAGCGCACGCCGATCGTTCCGGCGGCCATCGCAATCAAAAATGCAACGAGCGGGCGCGACGCTGCGCCGATCGAAACGAGCGCGGGGCCCGGGCAATATCCGGAGAGACCCCAGCCCACTCCAAAAATCGCGGCACCGACCACCAAGCGCGCGTCGACGTCGACGAGATCCGGCCAGACGAAGCGATCCGAAATCAAGGGCTTTTCAGCACGTTTGGCCCATATTACCACGCCAAGGTGAATGGCGATGGCGCCGCCCATCACGAACGCGAGGCTCGGATCCCAGCGACCGAAAAAATCCAAAAAGTTTTGGACCTTCATCGGGTCGGTCATTCCGGAGATGCACAAGCCTGCGGCGAAGATCACGCCGGCCAGAAACGGAATCGCGCGACGCATCTCAGGATGCTCCGAGCACGTGGCGAACGACGAAGACCGTGAGCGCAGCAGCGCCCATGAAGATCGTCGTTGCGGTGATCGATCGTTTCGAGCCGCGACTGATGCCGCACACACCGTGACCGCTGGTGCAGCCATTTCCGAGTTGCGTTCCGACGCCGACGAGCAACCCGGCGATCACCGCGAGTGAAAGCGACTGCGCGACGGGAGCGCCGAACGAGGCCGCAGAAAAAATCCGCCACGCGACTCCGGTGACGACGAGGCCTGCGAGAAACCAGACACGCCATTCGGTGTCGCCACGTTTAGGCAGGATGACGCCGCCGAAGATGCCGCTGATTCCGGCGATGCGTCCGTGAAATGCGAGGAGTAGCGATGCGCTCGCGCCGATCAGCGCACCGCCCAGGGTCGATGCAAAAGGAGTAAATGCGAGCATGCGAATAATTCCATTATAATGGCGGATTGGCCGATATACGAGAGGGTAGCTCGACCGATCGGTTTCACCTTTGGAAGCCTCCTTTCAACGTTGAATCGAGGGCGAACTGTCGCGCTCGTAAACGACCGTAAATTTGGCTGCGGATGCGATCGGTCTCCTTCGGATATCAAGGCACTCGAATTGCTAAGTGACCAAGGGTGCTTCACGTCCTCATCGTCGACGATGATCCGAATCAGTCGCGCTCTTTGGCGATCGGCCTGCGTCTGGAGGGCTTTCAGGTCACCGCGATTTGCGACGGTGAAGCGGCGTTGGCGCTCGTCGACACGAGCGATTTCGATGCGGCGATCGTCGACTTGATGTTGCCAGGCGTGAACGGCATCGAGCTCGCGCGGCAGATGCGCAATCGTCGCCCGAACACACGCGTGATTCTCACGAGCGCGTATCACTTGAGTGAGAATCAGATTCGCCGCGCCGATTGTGGCGTGATCGGCTTCATCCCGAAGCCGTTCGCATTGGGCGAGCTCGCCGAATTTTTGCGTAGCAAAATTTCTGGCCCGCCCGAATCGGTTCGCAAAGCTGCCGGCGCGCGCTGACACGAATTTCGTCTAGGCTGCGTGCGCCTTGCGAATCGATACGTTCGACTACGAGCTTCCTCCAGAGCGAATTGCGCAGCACCCTGCCGAGCCTCGCGATTCTGCGCGGCTGCTCGTCCTCGGTGATGCGGGCTTCGAGCACAAAACGGTCGCCGATCTGCCGGAGCTGATCCCGCAAGGCTCGCTCGTCGTCGTGAACGACACGCGCGTTTTTCCAGCGCGCATCATCGGTCAAAAAGCGAAGACGGGCGGCAAGGTCGAAATATTTTTGCTGCAATCCGCGGGGCTGCGCGAGCTCACGATCGACGGTGAAACAAGGCAAACCGAGGTATGGCGCGCATTGGGAAAATCCTCGAAGCCCCTGTGTATCGGCAGCGACGTCACGGCCGGCACGCTCACGATTCATCTGATCGGTCGCGCGGAAGATGGCTTGCTGGAAGTAGGTCTGTCAGCACCGCCCGGCGTCACGATTCACGATGCGATTCACGAAACGGGGCGTGTGCCACTGCCGCCCTACATTCATCGCGATCCGGACGCGAAGGATGAGGAGCGCTATCAAACGGTGTTCGCGCGCACGGAAGGCGCAGTCGCAGCGCCCACTGCAGGCCTGCATCTCACGCACGCGCTTCTCGGTCGTCTCGCGTTGCGTGATTGCGAGGTGGCAAGCGTCACATTGCATGTCGGGCTCGGTACGTTTCAACCTGTCTCCGTGGATGATCTCGATCAGCATCCGATGCATTCGGAGAGCTTCGAGATTTCCAAATCGACCGCAGATGCGATCGCCCGCGCGCGAAAACGAAATGCGCCGGTCGTTGCGATTGGAACGACGGTGGTGCGCGCGCTCGAGAGTGCAGCAGCGGGCGATGGCCTCGTGATCGCTACCCGCGCGGACACACGATTGCTCATTCAGCCCGGTTATGAATTCCGCGTGGTCGATCGCTTGATGACCAATTTCCATTTGCCGAAATCCACGCTGATGGCGATGGTGTGCGCGTTCGGTGGAACGTCGCGCGTGCTCGAAGCGTATGGCGTCGCGGTGGCTGAAAAATACCGATTTTACTCGTACGGCGATGCGATGCTGCTCTCGAAGAAATCATGAAACCGCGCGCGTCCGGTTTCGCATTTCGTGTGCTCGCGCAAGACGGTCACGCGCGTCGCAGCATTTTGACGACGCCGCATGGGGACGTGGATTGCCCGACGTTCATGCCGGTCGGAACGCAAGGCAGCGTGAAGACTTTGTCGCCGGAGGAGGTCGCGTCGACTGGCGCGCAAGTCGTGCTCGGCAACACGTACCACTTGTGGCTGAGGCCAGGCGCCGACCTCATCTCGAAATTCGGAGGCCTTCACGCGTTCACGAAATGGCCGCGCGCGATGCTCACCGACTCGGGAGGATTTCAGGCGTTCTCACTCTCGAAGCTCACGAAGCTGGACGAGGACGGCTTCGTTTTTCATTCGCATTTGGACGGCTCGAAACATCATCTGTCGCCGGAAGAAGCGGTGCGCGTTCAAGGTTTGATCGGCGCCGATATCCAAATGCAGCTCGACGTGTGTCCGCCCGGCAATTCGGATCGCGCAGTCGTCGAAGCCGCGATCGCGCGCACCACGCGTTGGGCGAAACGCGCGCTCGCTTCACCGCGCCCGGAAAAACAAGCACTTTTCGGGATTGTGCAAGGTGCATGTTTTTCGGATTTGCGAAAAGCGCACGCCGACGAATTGGCGGCGCTCGATCCCGGATTCGACGGCATCGCGCTCGGCGGATTTTCGGTCGGTGAGCCGATCGAAAAAATGCACGCGTGCTTGGAAGAGATCGCGCACTACGTTGATCCGGAACGACCGCGCTACTTGATGGGCGTCGGTACGATGCGCGATCTGCTCGACGCGATTCACGCAGGCATTGACATGTTCGACTGCGTTTTGCCGACGCGGAACGCAAGGAACGGTCAGGCGCTCACGCGTTTCGGCCGCGTCGTCATCAAACAGGCTCGTTACAAAGACGACCCATTGCCCATCGATCCGGACTGCACCTGCCCCGCGTGTGCCGGAGGCTTCTCGCGTGCGTATTTGCGGCATCTCTATATCGCCGGCGAAATCTTGGCACTTCGTCTCCTCTCACTCCACAACCTGCACGCGTTTGCGGAGCTGACCCGCGGGGCGCGCGCCGCGATCGAATCCGGCACCTATTCGCAATTTCGGGCCTCGGCGCTGCAAGCTCTCGCCGACGATAAAAAATCCGAGGTAGTCTGAAGCTTCGATGTCGAACGACGAGAAGAAGCAGCTCGGACGCATCTTGCTCACGCGCAAGCTCGTGTCGCCCGAAGCGCTCGACTCGGCGCTGAAGGACAAAGGTCGAAACGCGAACGACACGCCGCTCGCTTCGTTTCTGACCGACAGCGGAATGGTTCGCGAAGAGGACGCGCTGCGTGCGCTGTCCGAGCAGTTCGGCGTTCCCGGAATCAATCTCAGCCAAGTCGCGATTTTGCTCGAGCATCTGGCGGTCATGCCGCGCGAGATGGCCGAGGCGCACATGATGTTGCCCGTGCTTTTGCGCGGCGATCGTCTCTTCATCGCGATGGCCGATCCACGCAACAAACGCGTGATCGACGAGCTCGAGTTCGTCTCCGGGAAAAAGGTCTATGCGTACGTCGCGCTCTCCACGCCGCTGACGCGCACGATCGCTGCTTCGTACGACGCGAAGGATCGCGGCGAGCAATATTATCTCGGACCCGACGTTCCAAAAGAAACGCTCGCGCGTCTCGGCCTAACCACGCAGACGCCAGCGCCGGCCACTTTCGGCTCGAAAACGTCGCCGAACGAGCAGCCCACGATGCAGCGCCCGAACACGATGGGCGCGGCAATCGTCGTCGACGACGAGATGAAAAAGCTCGCCGCCGACACCGAATTTTCGACTGTCGATTTCGGAAATGTGTCGGCCGACATTTCGCAAGTTGCAGAAGCCGAGCTCCTACAAGGCACGCCTTCGATGTCGACGCCCGGCGGCGCGGTAAAGCCGAATGCACGCACGATTCTGATCGTCGACGACGAAGACGACATCCGGAAAATGCTTCGCCGCATCTTCATCGACAAAGGTCACAACGTGATCGAGGCGGACCGCGGTCTGCTCGCGCTTCGGATGGTGAAAGAGCACGTTCCGGATTTGATCTTGCTCGACGCGATGCTGCCGGAGCTTCACGGATTCGACATCGCCCGCCGCATCAAAGGCAGCGAAAAATACGGCAAAATCCCCATCATCATGATGAGCGCGGTTTATCGCGGCTGGCGCATCGCCGAAGACTTGAAACAGGCGTACGGCATCGAGGCGTACATCGAGAAGCCCTTCAAAATCGCCGAGATCACCGCGGCGGTCGCAAAATCTCTCGCGCAACGCGACTCGAGAAAATCCCAACATCCGGAGCGCGACATCGAAGCGGTGAGCGCCGACGCCGAGAAGCTCCTCGAGGACGGCGTCAACGCATACAAAGCGGGCAATCTCGATTTGGCGATTTCGTACTTGGCAAAGGGTGTGCAAATCGACCCCCTCGCGTATCGGCTCCATTTCCACCTGGCGCTTTTGTACGGAAAAAAAGGGAGCATCTACGAGGGCATTAGCGAGCTCGAGAAGGCCATCGAGCTGAATCCGCGCCATTTCCCGGCTCTGAAGAATCTCGCGGTGCTCTACGAAAAGGCCGGATTTCGCCATAAAGCGGTCGAGATGTGGGAGCGCTGCGTTCACGTGGCACCCGACGCCGAAACGCGCGCCCAGGTGAAAGAACACCTGATGACGCTTCTCTAGCTACGCGCAGGCGTCTAAAAGCCGAGCTACGCGCAGGCGTCTAAAAGCCGAGCTACGCGCAGGCGTCTAAAAAGCCCCCTTT